>NZ_BAAHSH010000004.1:0-48717 GCF_054660755.1 Faecalimonas hominis | reverse complement strand
AAAGAAAAAAGAAAAAAGAAGAAAAAAAAAAAGTAAGGGAAGAGAGAAAAGAAAACGGAAAGGAGAATAAGTAAAAAAAAAAAAAAAAAAAAAGAAAAAAAAGGTAGAGATTGTTTAATAGATTAGATCGTAATATGATATTGGAAGACTTTGTAATTTCCAACCATCTTCTTCCTTGACATAAGTCACCGTTCCACTGTTTTCTTTTTCTTCTGTTTCCATCTGTTCTGACCAAAAACGCTTATAAGTTGTTTTAATCTTCATCGAAACATCAAAGGTCAGTTTGTTTTCATAATAATTATTCAATGTCAATTTGACATCAACTATATTAAAAGACTGGATAACTACTCCCTCCGTATCCATAATTCGGTAGAGATCTTCATAAGAAGATTTAACGAAAGAACGTTTCATAGCCTCTTCTGAGAATATTTCCTTCATTTTGCTGAAATCTTCTTTGGAAACCGCTGCAGTTAAAATCTTCTCCAAATCTTTTCCAAACTGTTCAGCCAGTTTTTCTTTTTCTTCTTCCTTCGGAACAAGTTCAATACGCTCACCCAGTGTATTTGAATCTATCTGTATGATATCCCGGTATGGTTCCATTCCCTCTTCTGATACTTCCAACTGATACTGTCCCTGAAACAGACTAGGGGCTGTAACTTTTTTCATACCTTCTCTTCCGGAGGACTTGCTCTCTTTTATTTCCTCGCCGTTTAATTTCACCGTTGCATTTTCAGGAACAGTCAGACTCCAGTCATCTACAACTTCATCTGTAGGAATAACATTCCATTCATTCCAAAATAGAAACTTCTTCTCACCTTTTACAAGTGAAACTGTTTCGTATTCCTCTTTTCCGCTTCCTGACTCACGATAAGTTATTCCGCAAGTAACAGAATCGGAGTCTTTCTGCCCTCCATTCTTTTTTGCTGTAACCGATTGATATTTTATCGTCTCATTATCTTGTGAATGTGCGTTTACATACATCTGCTTGCTTAACTCTTTTTCATTTCCAAAAGAGTAGTAGTCATATACTTTGCTCCACTCACAGTCGGATTTTGCTTTCCAGTATTCCAGCGCCGTTGTCTCTGCCGAATATTTTTTATCTAATGAGAAATAGATACCAACCAGCACTGCCACCATAACTAATATTTCTCCGATTAAAAGGAAGTTGATTTTAGAACCCTTCGGTTTCTTTTCAGGCATCTCCACAATTCTCTCAAACTGTTCATCTGCCTCTTTGACCGCCGCTGCACTGTCAGTCTCTTCCTCTCTATACTCCGCCAAGGAAGTACCGCACTCTCCACAAAATAAATCATCATCATTGCACTTCGTTCCACAATTTGGACAAAACATCTCTTCACCCCCTACGACCAGCCTTTCGCATCTGAATATGCCTGCAATTTTTCCACATTTTTCTTTTCAATTTCTGAAAAACCTGCACTAACTTTATTCATATCCGGCTCTTTTGTCATATTCTTATACCAGTCAAACTGATTAAAATGATTTATGTATTCTTCCGATGTGAACTGATAACCATGTCGGGCATAAATTTCATTGATTGCCAGTCTCAGCGTCTGTTTATCATTCACTTTCTCATTAATCATCTCATCTGTAAGCAATGTTTTATCACTGTCAGGAAATACCAGTTCCGACTGTGGTTCCGTAACATTTTTCTCTGTCGGACTATCCGCAGCGGTAATTTTCTTTCCATCAAACGCAATCTGTTTATCCGCTTTATATTCTTTTGTCTCGTCCACTTCCTCATATCTTGAAGCATTTGGCTTAAAATCTGAGTTCCAATTTGCTTTGACTGATTTTCCCTCGTTTCCCGCTATAAAAAAAGTGAGTACAAGTGCAACTATGAGTAGTACATCTACGATGCCAAGCAAAATGGCAACTATTTTTTTCTTTCCTCCCATATGTCAACTCCTCGTTCTAAAAAATGCTAAAAGTTTAATAAACCACCCATCAAAGTTCCCAATATACTTGATAAAACTTCTTTTCCACACAGATAAATCACAATGTAAGAAATAACCGCCATAATTACTTTTGCAATAAAATATGCGTAAACTTTGCGGTCCTCACTTGTCTGTACAAGTACACGATAACTTCCAAATTCAACTATTGGTAATAAAATTGATGTCAACGCTATAATAATAATTCCGAAATTGGCTGATATAAAACATACAATTCCTGCCACAATATAAATCAATGTTTCATATAGCGCTCTTGTCCCTACAACCGAGAGCATTGCACTCTGCTCCGTCACACCATTCAGCACACCTGAAAATACTTTTAACATTAACGCTTCAAGGCAATCTGCTCCAAGTGTCAAAAGAATTGCCATGATAATAATGGTTACTGTTGGTATCTCCACAAACCCGCCTAATGCCGAATCCATTTTTGCAAGCATAATAATTGTAAAAATAAGAACTACCGCTGCTTTGATTGCTATAAATTCAATCCCCGGTATACTCGATTTTCCGTCTGCAATTTTCTTTGTCTCGGTAACAGGGTGCTTCAGAAGCGGAATAATCTTAGCAAATACATTTTTCGTCTCATTCACGACAATTGTACTCTTCTGGCTAATCCATTCTGCTTCTTTTGTCTTCTCGCTCGTCTGACTTACTGTTTCATTTTGTGTCTGATTTGCTGTCTGTTGTCCTCCGTCCCATCTTTCCGGCTGAGGTTCGGTTGTCTGTGGTTCAACCTCATTTGCTGCCACTTTCTGAGGTTCTGAATAATTATTATTCTCTTGCTGACAAGTACAAACTTCGCCCTCTTCTAATTTTCTTCCACATTTCGTACAAAATTTTGCCATACTACTTCCTCCTCATAAGTTATATTTTTTATTAATTATATTGTTTTTGTCGATTAATGTCAATTTTTATGACTTATTTTTTACATTTTCAGTAATATTAACCAAAGTAATTCGTAGGGATATAGCAAAAGGCGTTGAAATAATTCACATGAATTTCTTTCAACGCCTTTAAATATTCAACTTATTCTATTATTTTGCCAACAACATCATAATCTCATTACTTCTGTTGATAAACGCCGTCATCTCTTCAGGATTCAACGGTTTGTTGCTTAACATCGCCAAATCATACAACTGCTGACAGAACATCTGTGTATGTTCACCGTCTTTATTCTCCAATACATACTGTACTAACGGGTGGTTCGCATTTAACACAAGTGTTACGTCTGTTCCGAACATAGACGGATCCATACCGTACATATTGTACATTCTCATCATTTCCTGCATACGTCTAGATTCTTCTGATAATGTAACCATCGCCGCTACATTTTCATGTTTCAGTTTTTCCACTTTTACTGACAATTTATCATTTGATAACGCTTTTCTAAAGACTTCCGTCAATGTCTCTTTCTTTTCTTCCAATACTTTTGCATCTTCTTCTGAAACTTCTTCCTTAAGTCCTTCTGTTAAGTCCGCATCAATACGCTGGAATTTTACGTTTTCATTTCTCTGTTCCAACTGTGAAATAAACGCAGAATCAATGTTATGTGTGAGAAGCACCGCGTCCATTCCTTCTTTTTTGAACATGTTAATGTACTGGCTCTGCTGCTGCTCATCAGTCACATAATAAATTGTTGTTTTTTCCTTTTCTTCAGACTTCTCCTCAGCATTTTCTTGTTTTTCCGTTTCCGGAACAAGGTCTTTCAACGTCATATATTTATGTTCTAAGTTCTTAAACAGAATGTAGTCGCTCATTTTGTCGCAGAATTTTTCGTCTTTTAAGCAGCCAAATTTGATAAACGGACTGATGTCGTCCCAATATTTCTCATAGGATTCCCTGTCTGTCTTGCACATTCCCGATAACTTATCAGCCACTTTTTTAGAAATATAGTCTGCGATTTTATTGACAAATCCGTCATTCTGCAATGCACTTCTTGATACATTTAACGGTAAGTCAGGACAATCGATTACACCTTTTAATAACATAAGGAATTCAGGAATAACTTCCTTAATATTATCCGCAATAAATACCTGATTGTTGTACAGTTTGATTGTACCCTCTATAGATTCATATTCTGTATTGATTTTCGGGAAATATAAAATTCCTTTTAGATTAAATGGATAATCCATGTTTAAATGAATCCAAAACAATGGTTCTTTGTAATCCATAAAGACTTTTCTGTAGAAATCAATATATTCTTCTTTTGTACACTCATTTGGGTGTTTACTCCAAAGTGGTGTTGTATCACTTAAAGATACGGAACGTTTGTTGATTTTCACCTTGTCAACAGCAGGAGAAACTTCTACCATCTCTTTTTCGCCGTTTTCATTCTCTTTTTCTTCCATCTTCGCTTCTTCATGGATATGTTCAACAACTACATCGTCTTCGCGAAGTTCGGATTCTAAAATCGTTTCATATTCCTGTTCCGCATTTTCTTTAGATAAGAAAATTTCAACCGGCATAAAGGAACAATATTTTTCAATTACTTCTCTTACACGGTATTCATTAGAAAATGCTACACTATCTTCATTTAAGAAAAGAGTGATTTCTGTTCCTACTGTGTCCTTTGTTCCCTCTTCCATATCATATTCTGTTCCGCCATCACAAGTCCAGTGTACAGATGTTGCACCTTCTTTGTAAGAAAGTGTGTCAATATGTACTTCGTCCGCAACCATAAATGCAGAATAAAATCCTAAACCGAAGTGACCTATCATATCATCTTCTGTTGTTTTGTCTTTATATTTTTCAAGAAATTCTGTTGCTCCTGAAAAAGCAATCTGTGTAATATACTCTTCCACTTCATCTGCTGTCATACCAATACCGGTATCAATGAATTTCAATGTCTTCTCTTCCGGATTCACAACAACCTCTATTTTCGCTTTATAGTCTTCCGGAATAGAGTATTCTCCCATCATATCCAGTTTTTTCAATTTTGTGATTGCATCACAACCGTTTGAAATTAACTCACGAACAAAAATATCGTGGTCAGAATACATCCATTTTTTAATAATCGGGAAAATATTTTCACTGTTGATAGAAAGATTTCCGTGTTTTGCTCCCATTTATAACAACTCCTTTTTCTTTTATTGCCTAACAGATATATTAATACCCTTATTTTTAAATGTCAATAGAAAATTAGCACTCATTCTAAATGAGTGCTAATAAAATTATAAAGAGTATAAAGTTTTTCTAAATTGTACTTTCTATTCCACACTTTTTAATGATTCCACCATATTAATTTTCTTCAATTTGTAATACATTACCCAGTTTACAAAAATTGAAAATCCGAATGTGAATAAAAGTGCAATCACATAACTTACGAAGTCTATATTTCTTCCAAACATTACATCATCAATTTCTACGGTCACAATAACAAACCGATGCAGTAAATATCCCATACCACACCCCGCAATCGAGCCAATCAGAGTCAGCAGAATATTTTCTCTGTAAACATAAGCCGCCACTTCTCCGTCATAGAAACCAAGCACTTTAATCGTTGCAAGTTCTCTCTTTCGCTCTGTAATGTTAATATTATTCAAATTATACAGAACAACAAACGCAAGCATTCCCGCCGCCACAATGAGAACAACAATAACACTGTTTAAAGTTTTTAACATATCGTCAATTCGCGTCTGGAGGTTGTCTGTATACTGCATATTCATTACCGCTTTTGTCTCCAGCATATCCTCACCTATCTGTAATGTTGTTTTCTCAGCTGCATTTTTTAACTTGTAAAGTTCACTGTTAAATGAAGGACTTTCTCCATACATTTTTTCATACATACCTTTTGTCAGATAAATGTAATGCCCCATATAATTTTCACATATCGCCGTAACAGTAACTTCTTTTTTCCTGCCGTCCTCATCTTTGATATAGACTTTATCACCTTTTTTTACATCTAATGTCTTTGCCATTTTTTCAGTTAAAACCGCGCCTGTTTCCGTAAGTTTATATTCTTCATCTGTCTTTCTGTCTTTCAAGGTCACAAATTTATCAAATTCCTTTGTATCTGACGGAACATACATATATACGTCCTTTTCCGTACTTCCTTTTCCCACTTTGATATTTTTCATGTAAATCTGTAAGGAATCCTTTATTTCACTTTGCGTTTCCTTATAAGTTTCCAACGCCTTTTTCTCTTCATCTGAGGCATCTTCATTTAACAGTGACTGTAGATTGTACTTCTGTATCTCCCCATATTGAATGACACTGATACTGAAAATGGAATCCTTCAGTCCGTACCCAACCAAGATAAGCGCCATACAGCCGCCAATTCCAAATATGGTCATGAAAAATCTTTTCTTGTAGCGAATGAGATTACGGATAGTAGATTTCCATATAAAACTAAGTCGTTTCCAGATAAACGGAATTTTTTCTAAAAATACTCTTTTTCCCTGCTTTGGTGACGGCGGTCTCATAAGCACTGCCGGGTGCTCCGCCATTTCTTTATAACAGGCAAGTATCGTCGCAAACATTGTACAGGCAACCGCTGCCACCGTTGCCATAACGGCATATTTCACATTATACGGAATAACGATATTCGGCATATGTACATACATAATCTGATATGCAAAAACAATCACATACGGATATAGTTTTTCTCCGATCAGAACACCTGCGATACTTCCTCCCACTGTGGCAATTAACGCATAGTTAATGTATTTTCCCGCAATCGAAAGACGGCTGTACCCCAGCGCTTTCATCGTTCCTATCTGTGTTCGCTGCTCTTCAACCATACGGGTCATCGTTGTCAGACTGATTAAAGTTGCCACAAGGAAAAAGATAAGCGGAAATACTTTACCAATCGCCTTAATTCTCTCCGCATTGTCTCCATAACCGCTGTATTCCGGAAATACTTCCCTGTTATTTACATACCATTTTGGCTTTCCAATCGTTCCGATTTCTTTTTTCGCGTCTGCGATTTTCTTTTCGCCATCGGAAATCTTTGCGTCCGCCTCTTTTTTTGCCGCGAGATATTCTTCCTTTCCTTTAGCCAGATCTTTCTCACTTTTTTTGATTGCCTCTTCTGCTTTTTTGAATTCCTTCTCTTTTGAAGTCAGTTCTGTTTTCCCCTGCTGCAGTTGTTTTTCCCCATCAGCAATCTGCTTTCCGGCTTTTTTCAACATCTCTTCATTGTGTGCAATTTCCTTTTTCGCCTGATTGATTGCTGTCTGACCTGCAGAAAGTTTCGCCTCTATTTCCTGCAACTGTCCTTTTAATGCGGATACCTGCCCTTCCATTTTCTGAATGGCATTTGCTATAACAGCCTGCTTCTTTTTCAGTTCCTCTATCTGTGCCTTTTCTTCCGGAATATCCGGATTCAGACTTTCTATTTGTTTTTGAATGATATTGTACTGCACCCTCTGCTCCGCAAGTGTTTTTTCCAGTGTCTTTATCGTACCCTGCAGTGTCTGTATTCCCTTCTGCGCTTCCGCATATTGCTTCTGAAACTCTTTTTCCTTCGCCTCTAAAGTTTCCTTTCCCCGTTGTAATTGACTTATCCCTGTCTCATACTCTTTCTTTGCCTGCAAAAGTTCTTTCTCTTTCCCGGAAAGTTTACTTTTTGCTTCTGAAATTGCTTTTTGCCCATCGGAAAGTTGCTTTTTCCCTTCAGTCAGTTTTTTTTCACCGTCAGATATTGTCTTCTGCGCCGAATCCAATTCCTCTTTCGCCGTCTGTTTTGCCTTATTCAACTCTGTTTCTGACTTTGAAATCTTATCCTGTGCTTCCGATACAATCTCTTGTTGTCTTCTCCGGCATTGAACATCTTCTATTTCCTTGATTTTCTCTGACACTTTCTCTACTTTGGAATCATATTCTCCGGTAAATGCTGTCTCCTGTTTCGCACCTTCCACTTCTATCAGACCTTCGGTGTACACCTCCGTCAAAAATGTCTCAGGAGTTACTACAATAAATCCGCTGACTTCTCCCGTACCAATCGTGCTGCTTCCCCTTTCAAAGGAAATGTAACACGGACTGCTCCCGGCTCCCACAATCCTGTAAGATGAATGTTTAAGCGTTTTATCTAACCCTTCTTCCGTTCCCGATTCCAGTTGCACCGTATCTCCCACTTTATATCCTGCCATTTTCATAAAATCAATGTCCATAAAACATTCATTGTCTTTCTTAGGCATTCTTCCTTCCAACACATCTGGCTGATTCATTGTGGGAAGATCCGACATAACATGTACTACCTTCTCACTGTCCTCCAATTGACATATGGCGTCCGTACTGTAACCATACTCTGCTTTTTTCACGCCCTCCACCTGTCTAATGGCTTCTGCATCTTCCTCCGTAAGTCCAAACGTACTCATCACTTTCAAATCTGCCAAATGGTGTTCATCAAAATATTCATCTGCAGAAAATCTCATATCCGGCTCTGCCGCCCGTATTCCCGCAAAGAAAGAAACTCCAAGAGCCACAATGAAAAAAATTGATAAAAAACGCCCTAAACTCCGTTTTATCTCCATATAAAAATCTTTTCTTAACGCTTTTTTCTTCATCTATATCTACCACTCAATCTCTTCTATTGAAACCGGATTTCTATTTTCTTCTACCTTGGAAACTTTTCCGTTCTTTATATGTATAACTCTGTCTGCCATCGGCGCTATCGCAGAGTTATGGGTAATCAAAATAACCGTCATGCCTTTTTTTCTACAGGTATCCTGTAGTAAAGTCAAAATCGCCTTACCCGTATTGTAGTCCAGCGCTCCTGTCGGTTCGTCACATAAGAGCAGTTTAGGATTTTTCGCCAATGCTCTTGCAATTGATACCCTCTGCTGCTCTCCTCCTGATAACTGTGCCGGAAAGTTATTCAATCTTTCGCCCAATCCTACTTCTTTTAGAACGCTCTCTGCATCAAGAGGATTTTTGCAAATCTGTAACGCCAGTTCCACATTTTCAAGCGCTGTCAGGTTTGGAACAAGATTATAAAACTGAAAAACAAACCCTATGTCATCTCTTCTGTATGCAGTCAGTTTTTTCCTATTGTACTTTGTTATGTCATTGCCGTCCACGAGAACTTCCCCGCTCGTTGCAGTGTCCATTCCACCGAGAATGTTCAAAACTGTCGTTTTCCCCGCTCCACTTGCCCCGACAACAACCGCAAACTCTCCTTTATTAATCTTAAAATCAATTCCTGCCACAGCCTGAATTTCCACTTCCCCCATTTTATATATCTTTTTCACATCTCTCAATTCTACAAACGCACTCATCATCACGCCTCCATTTTGTCGAAACCTCTTGTTTCTTTTTTCCTATCCTATTATAATAATACCATTGTCCCAGCGGACACAACAAGGAAATTTTCTATAAACTATTAAGGAGAAATATGTATGAACCATTTACGAATTATCCCTGTGACAAATGAAGAACTCGTCTATTCTCTCTGTGCGGTGACGGAAGAACTTTTGGACGCTCCTCTTTTGCCGGAAACAATATGTGAAGATATATCCAATGATTTTGAATACTTTTTATTATCGTATGATTATACCTTCGCAGGATTTTCTAAAATCATCGAATCTGATAATCTTTTGCATCTTGATACAATCCACATTCACGAAGACTTTAGAGGCCTGAAAATCTTTTCCTCCCTGCTAAAAAACTATGTTGAACTGTGCCGGTTGCGAAAACTGAGTAAAATCATTTTGACTTGCGATAAACAAAACAGAAACGCCATGGACTGTTTCAAACATTTAGGTTTTCAGGAAACGCACAAAGACGTATCTGTCTCACCAAGCGCGATTATGGAATTATCCATTTAAAGAAATCCAAAACAACCCGCTTTGCTTAAGCGGATTGTTTTGGATTTTTTAGCCTCCCAATGTAATATCCTGTTTATCATACCAACTAATCGCCGCATCGAAATCTCTCTCATCAAAATCCGGCCATAAGTCTTCCACAACATAAAAATCAGCATACACTGACTGTATCGGAAGCATTCCGGACAACCTTCTCATATTCCCCCAGCGAATGACTAAGTCTATCCTTGATATTTCTTTAGAATATGCGTCTTTTCTATGAGCAATACCGGATAAGTCCCAATCCCAGCCGTAATTTACCAGAAAATTTACTTTTATCTCCGGATTTCCGATTTCCTGCCTCGTTGTGTACTGTATAAGTTCTTTCGGAAAATTTTCAGACTCCGCATTTCCCAAAACGAGAAGCGAAACATTCCCTTCTTCTTTAATCAGACGCAAAGCATCAACACACGCCTTTTTAAAAGCCTCCTTTTGCTCCGTCGGCCTCTTACAGTTATCCGTTGTAAATCCATAGTAAGTAATTTCCGAAATCCCGTATTCTTTCGCCTTTCTCAAAACCTGCACGCCGGGATCCAGTCCCTTCTGATACCCGTCCTTCTTCTCCAATTTATGCTGCACTGCCCACCTTCTGTTTCCGTCCGGTATAATCGCAATATGTTTGGGGATTCTCATGTTTGCCACCACCTTATCTATTGCGAGTGTTTCCATGAAACAGGAGTTTATACAGGGAATCAACAAAATTTTTATCATTTTTATATAAAAACAAAAATAAGTTTTCAGATAAAACAACGCCTTAACCGTTATCTTATCCAAAAACTTATCTTCAAATAAATCGAAGTGACGTGATTCGAACACGCGACCTCTACGTCCCGAACGTAGCGCTCTACCAAACTGAGCCACACTTCGAGAATTTTCACAACTACGGAAAAGGGATTCGAACCCCTACAAACAGAGTCAGAGTCTGTTGTGCTACCATTACACCATTCCGCATTAATATATTCAATTTTATCTAAAGACTACGGAAAAGGGATTCGAACCCCTACAAACAGAGTCAGAGTCTGTTGTGCTACCATTACACCATTCCGCATTAATTGTTGTGAAGTAACTGAACCACACAACAAATAATTATAACAGGTTTTTTTCAAAAATCAACTGTTTTTTTAATATTTTTTAAATTTTTATCCTTCCTCCAATTCCAGCGCTTCATATTTTCCAAATTGCTGTACAAAATCAATGATGTACGACGAGATTGTCACCGTAATAATTGAGAAAATAATTCTGCTAAATGGTATATAACTTAGTGATAAAATCAACACGGTAAAGTCAGTAAACATATATGCTTTTGACAGCCTGCAATGCGTCACCTTTGAAATAGCCAATGCCAAGGCATCATCACCTCCACTTGAGCCGCCCTGACGTACAATAAGACCTACTCCCACTCCAACAAAAATTCCTCCTAAAACTGCTGAAACAAACGGATATGAGGACAAATCCAGCAAAACAGGTGGAAACTGTTCCCAGATTTTAAAGAAAAAAGAAACGCTTAATGTGGAAACAAAAGATATTTTTAAAAATCGCCCGCCCAAATATTTATAGGCAAAAATATAACAACTGATATCCAGTATCGGAGTAATCACTGACGGTTCCAACCCAATCCAGTGGTGTATGAGAAGCATCGTACCTATAACTCCGCCTTCCGTCACTCCTGTCTGCTGATGTATATTATAAATGCCAAAGGAACAAATAATCGCTCCAATAATGATGTAATAAATCTTTTTCCATGATAATCCGTCCGTAATTCGTTGAATAATTGTCATTTTTACTTCCTCCTTTGCAATTTATCATAAACCTTAGTATAATACTAAGGTCAACACCTTTTCAAAGGAGAATGTCTATGAAAAAATATTATCATATTGGAGAAATCTCAAAATTATATCATATTGGCACAGATTCTCTGCGCTACTATGAAAAATTAGGGATACTCACACCTACACGAAGTGAAAAAGGATATCGTCTTTATAGTCTGAACGAACTTTGGCGTTTAAATGTCATTCGGGATTTACGCAGTTTGGGGTTTTCTATGGAACAAATTAAAACTTACTTAAATAATAGAACTATTCATTCTACGGAACAACTTCTCACCGAAGAGTTGGCTGTGATTACCGAGAAACTAAATCTACTCGCTAATTTAAGAGAAAATGTGGAAGAACGCCTTCAGACTATACACAATGCTGTCTTACAGCCAATCGGTGAGATTCGGAAAGTATACTATGAGAAACGGTACTGCCATGTCATTCATTCCCCTTACAAAACCGATGAGGAAATGGATATATTAATTAAGCAGTTACTGAATAAGGACGAAGAGAGATTATATATTATCGGCAACAACCGAATAGGTTCTTCCATATCTGCCGAAAACGTCAATAAGAAACTTTTTTGTAACTATGAAAACGTTTTTATAATAGATAGAAACGGGAAAGAATATCTGGAAGAGGGATATTACCTCACTCTCTGCTACAGGGGCAAAAGTAAACAAAATGTCGTTTATATCCCCCAATTATTCCGGTACGCAGAGGAACATCATCTTACTCCCGCAGGTCCCGTACGGGAACTGCTTTGGATTGACATTCATCAGTCAAAAAATACTGAAGAGCATATTACTGAACTGCAGGTGCGCTGCCTATAAAGGTAACGCACTTATTTTTTGCAGCGCTTTCTCCGTATCCTCTCTGCTTCCAAATCCGGTCAGCCTGAAATACCCTTCCCCCGCCATTCCAAATCCTACGCCGGGAGTTCCCACAACATTTGCATTTTCCAAAAGATATGTAAAAAACTCCCACGATTTCATGTGATTTGGTGTCTGCAGCCAGACATATGGTGAATTTTTCCCTCCTTCTGCCATATAGCCCAATTCCGACAATGTTTCCCTTATTTTCCCCGCATTACGCATATAATATCCTATCTGTTCATCAATCTGCCGCTGTCCTTTTTTTGTATATGTCGCTTCCCCTGCTCTCTGTACAATATAGGACGTCCCATTATATTTTGTTTCCTGCCGCCTTTCCCAAAGTGAGTGCAATGTTATCCCTTTTCTCTTTATTTCTTTCGGAATGACGGTTGCTCCGAGACGCAATCCGGTAAATCCTGCTTTCTTTGAAAAACTGCGCACTTCAATGGCACATGTCCTTGCACCGACACACTCATAGATTGTGTGTGGAACATCTTTTTCCGAAATGTATCCTTCATATGCATTATCAAAAAAGATGACTGCTCCCACCTGATTAGCATAATCAACCCACTCCTGCAGCCGTTCTCTCTTCATCACCGCTCCCGTCGGATTATTGGGAAAACAAAGGTAAATCATATCCGGTACCCTCTTCGGTATGTCGGGAAGAAAATTTGTTTCTTTTGTACAATCCATGTAAATTATATTTCTCCACTTATCTATGCGGGAATCATACTTTCCTGCCCGTCCTGCCATTATATTTATATCTGTATATACAGGATACACCGGATTACAAACCGCAACTTTATTCTCCCTGCTAAAAATTTCCTGTAAGTTACCTATGTCGCTTTTGGCGCCGTCCGATATAAAAATTTCATCTGCAGTTATATGACACCCTCTTTTTTTATAGTCATTTTCCGCTATGGCATTTCGCAAAAATTCATATCCCCTGCTGCCCCCGTATCCTCTGAACGTTTCCTTTTTCCCCATCTCCTCCACAGCCTTATGCAGCGCTTCCGTTACAGCTGGAATAAGGGGAAGCGTAACATCTCCTATTCCAAGTCTAATTATCTCTTTTCCCCTATGCTTTTTTTTATATTCCTCCACTCTATTTCTTATCTCCGCAAAGAGATAATCATGAGACAGCGATAAATAATTTTCGTTTACGGCAAACATATGTCAACCTCCCCCTCAAATACGGTTTTCGCTTCTCCCGCTGCGAATATATGATTGCTGTCCTTTTCCCATTCCACAAACAAATTTCCACCGGGCATTTCTACTTCCACATAATTATCCACATACTGTTTTTTCATACAGGACACTGCGGCCGCACACGCTCCTGTTCCGCAAGCCAACGTCTCACCCGTACCTCTTTCCTTCACTCTCATGCTGATTTTGTTCCTATTCAGAACCGTCACAAACTCTACATTAACTTTTTCATACTCTTGCCATTCTTTCATCTGTATTCGTTTTGGATCGTCCACATATACGACCAAATGTGGATTTCCCATAGAAATATAATCTGCTGTATACTCTTCCTCTCCCATTACAATTTTTTTATTTTCTTCTCCTATACTTGGTTGTCCCATATCCGCCAGTATTGTTTCCGAATATTTCTTTTGAAATATTTTCGTTTCTATTATCCCATTATAAGTTTCTATTTTAATATTTTTATTTTTGACAATTTTCTTGTCATACACATACTTTGCCACACATCGGATACCGTTTCCACATATTTCTCCTTCCGTACCGTCCGCATTAAACATTCTCATTTTAACGTCCGCTTTCTCAGAAAAGTCAATCAGAATCAATCCGTCACCACCCACCCCAAAATGTCTGTCACTTAGTTTCTGCGCCAGCACACTCGGATTCTCTATTTTTTCTTCCATGGCATTTACATAGATATAATCGTTTCCCAGCGCCTGCATTTTTGTAAACCTCATTACCATTCTCCTTTTTTCTTTTTCCACTACCATATGTTGCCGGGAACAAAAATATGTTTTATCTTATGTGTGGCAATAAAAAAAGAGAGTCAAAACTCTCTTTTACACTTTGTACTATTTTTTAGAAATAGAATCAATCGCATCTAACTCTTCCTGTGTAAATGCCGTATTTTCCACTATTTTTACGTTCTCTTTAATCTGCTCAGGGGAAGATGCTCCAATCAACACGCTTGTTACATCGCCGTCACGAATTACCCACGACAATGCCATCTGCGCTAATGTCTGTCCGCGTTCTTTCGCAATTTGATTTAACGCTTCAATCTGTTCCAGACGTTCTTTTGTAATTGCACTTTCTTTCAAAAATCTTCCGTCTTTTTTGATTCTGCTATTTTCAGGAATGCCGCGTAGGTATTTATCTGTCAAAAGCCCCTGCGCCAACGGGCTGAAAGCAATCAGACCACAACCGTTCTCCGACGCAAACGTTTTTAGCCCGTCCTCCTCAATCCAGCGGTCAAAAATGGAATATCTCACCTGATTGATGATAAACGGACATCTTAATTCTTTTAAAATCTCCATTGCCTTTTTCGTTGTCTTTGCATCATAGTTGGAAATTCCTGCGTAGAGTGCTTTTCCCTGTTTTACTGCCGTATCTAACGCCATCATACTCTCTTCAAGCGGTGTTGCCGGATCCATTCGGTGATGATAAAAAATATCTACATAATCCAGTCCCATTCTCTGCAAACTGCTGTCAAGACTGGATAATAAGTATTTTCTGCTGCCCCAGTTTCCGTAAGGGCCGTCCCACATTTCATATCCCGCTTTCGTGCTGATAACAAGTTCATTTCTATACGGTTTCAATTCTCCATTAATTATTTTGCCAAAATTTTCTTCCGCACTCCCATTTTGCGGTCCATAATTGTTTGCCAAATCAAAATGAGTAATTCCGGAGTCAAAAGCTGCCTCACACATATTTACCATATTTTCAAAAGAATCATTTGTTCCAAAATTGTGCCATAACCCTAATGAAACTGCCGGTAATTTTAATCCACTGTTTCCGCTGCGAAAATAATTCATTTTTTCATATCGTTTTTCATCTGCAATATAACTCATGTTCATACCTCCTTATCATTTCCACTATATTATACCCCATTCTTTTTCTAAAAGATACTAAAAAAACTTCTTCCACCACGCTGTGATGAAAGAAGTTGGCCTATTTTTTATAGTCCTCTCGCAATTTTAACGCATGCTTTCATTGCCTCAATGACACTGCTTCTAAATCCTTTTTCTTCTAATACACGAACTGCTTCGATTGTTGTTCCTCCCGGTGAACAAACCATATCTTTCAATTCTCCAGGGTGTTTTCCTGTTTCCAAAACCATCTTGGCACTTCCCATAACTGCCTGTGCGGCAAATTTATATGCCTGCTGTCTTGGCATTCCGTCAGCAACCGCTGCATCTGCCATTGCTTCGATGAACATAAATACATACGCAGGTGAACTTCCGCTTACAGACACAACAACGTCCATAAGTTTTTCACTCAACACTTCCGCTTTTCCAAATCCGCTTAAAATATTGCATACTGTATCTAATTCTTCTTTTGTCACTAATTCATTATGACAAACTCCTGTAATTCCTTCACCTACCAGAGCCGGTGTGTTTGGCATTGTACGAACAATTTTTACCGGGTGTCCAAACGCATCTGCAAGATATTCCAAAGTTTTTCCCGGTGCAATTGTAACGATAATCTGATTTTCTGTAATGCAGTCTTTAATCTCGTTAATAACATCTGCATAAAATTGTGGTTTTACTGACAATACTACGATTTCTGCTTTTGTTGCCACTTCCTTATTGTCCGTTGTGACATGAATTCCCAATTCTTCTTTTGTTTTCTCTAATCCCGGAACATACATATCAGAAGCAATTACTTCTTCAGCAGTTAAAATACCATTCTTTAAAATTCCGCCCATCATTGCTTTTGCCATATTTCCGGCACCGATAAATCCTAATTTCATTTTTCTTCTTCCTTTCGCTTTAATGTATACATTATTTTCTTTTGTATACAATATATCACTTTTTATTTCTCCTGTCAAGATTCCTTTTCTATAAAAAAGATTGTGCAGCCACACAGACAAAATGAGGATAGAATTCTCATTCTACCCCCATTTCAAGTCCCTATAAAGTTTTATTTATCCGCATTGCGGCGTTTTTTTGTCTCTGCAAAAACAATGTAGCCGCCTGCCATTACCGCTAACAACATAAATCCTAATCCGTTTGTTGTATCACCTGTCTCAGGAACTGTGTTATCTGGTTTCTGCTGTGGCTTTTGCGGTTTCTGTTGTGGGATTTCCGGATTTTCCGGTTTCTCTGGCTGCTGTGGTTCTCCGGTTTCTGCCTCTTTTAATCCGGCAACTGCCGATTTTAAGTCTGCAAGTAACTCTTTCATCTTTGCTTCACTTACATCACTTGTATCTTTAAGTGCATTTTCCACTTTTTCTTTTGCTTCCGCATATACATTCCAAGTTTCTTCTGTATAAACGCTTTCTTCTTTTACACCTGCAATAAGTTTGTCATATTCTGCTTTGCTTTTTTCGGCGTCCGCTTTCTTTTCCAATTTCATTGCTTTTGTAAGTTCGTCCACCATCAAATCAATTTCTGACTGTTCTGTTGCTTCTGCGAGAACTTTTTCCGCTTTGGCAATCGCTTCGTTCAATGCATTTACACTTGATGTTGTATAGCCTTCTTTTTCCAATGCTTTTGCTTCTGTAATTTCTACTTCCAATGCTTCTTTATCTAACACCGGAACATCTGCTTTTTCCTGTGTCAAACGCATTTCCGCTGCCGAAGCATAGTTATTACTGCTATTTGTATAGGATTCCACCGCGTATATTCTTACAAACTTTGCTTCTCTTTCTTCAAAAGTCGCCTTTTTCCAGCCCGGAACTTCGTCCCAGTCCCCTGAGACCGCTTCCGTGAAGTTTTTGCCGTCCATACTTGTTTCGATTCTATATTTTGTAATAAAACCGTTTCCATACTCGCTGCGTGTCTGTAAACGCACACCGTTTACTTTCTGTGCCTCAGGAAGTTCCAACTGTAACCATAAATCTTCACGTTTTGCTCCGTCCCATGAAGAATGCCAGATTGTTGCCTGATTATCGTCCAACACATTCACAGCCGCACCTTCTTCTCCCGGTGTCTTTGACTGCTCACTTCCCGCTGTCGCTTTGATTCCTTCTACTTTAATATCGTTAGAATCATCTGCATTTGGATCTTTTACGGAAAATTCTTTTAAAATTGTTTCTCCGATTTTATCTAAGTTCTTTAAGTTTTCTTTATTTGGAGTGTTTGTGTATTCTGTGTTTTCTCTTACCCATTTCCACTCCCATTCAAACCAGTTAATATTTTCAGGCTGTTTTCCGTCTAATTCATCGTTTCTCGCCTGAATCCATTTCTGCCATCTTACTTTATAGAAATCTTTTAACAGACCTGACCACTGACGGTTAGAATAGTCTTTCAATCCGCCGCCTTCCGCCTGATTTATTGAGCCCCATGTTGTCACTAAGGCTTTTGCATTAAATTCGTATAAGTCTTTTGTAAAGTCGTCGGCATTCTTTGCCAGCGCTTTCGCCTGCTCTACCCAAGTACCAAGTAAATAGTATTTGCTTGTACTTGTCACTTTTTCCATACTATCAATGATGCTTAAAAATTTGTCTGCATATGTATTAAACTCTTCTTTGTTGTTTTCTTTGAAAGCATTTGCCATCTTGCGCTGATATTCTTGAGCACTGTTTGACAATACCTGTTGTAACATTGTCGCCAAATCATACATATAGCCGTCACTGTCTTTTAATTTGTCATAATCTTTTAAAAGAAGTTCCGCCGCTTTTTCCAATTTCGCTTTGTCATAACTGATAACCGCATTTCCCCATGTGGAAGCCGCTCCGATATCCAATGCAGGACGGGCATTTACAACCGATTCAGGTGCTCCCTGTCCCTTCATATTTAACTCTGCTTTATAAACCGTATCTTTCATAATCAATAAAGCTTCATATGCTGACTGACTTTCTTTTCCGTATCTTCTTTTTGCATAGTCTTTCAACCATTTGTCCAAATCAATTACAGGAAGTTTTTCCTTTGCATTGTCTGTCCAAACAGTTTCAAATAAGAAATCGTATAATAATGGGTTGTTTACACTTGCTTCCGGCGTAATTCCAATTCCTTCCATATGTTTTGCACTGTTTAATGCTGCAGGGATATTCTTTGCCAGATTATCTAAATGACCGTGAAGTCCAAGACGTCCTCCAAAGTTATTTAACATACAGAATACCCACGGCGTATCATTAAATTCTCCGCCACCGTACTCATTTGGATTTGTTTCATTCCAGTGTGGTGTTTTTTCAGCATAAAGGTCTAACACTAATGCGTGTTCCTTTCTTCCCTCAAGCCCTTTAAGTAACGCTGTTGTTGGGTTTCCCTGCCATGACTGGATAATCCAAATTCCGTCTTTGTCCGCTTCTAACATTGCATCCAATACTTTACCTGCGATAACTGTCGGATTTAATCCGCCTGTATCTCCACCTTCATGGAACGGGTCAGTTGCATAGTAATGTGCACTTTCTCCATATACTTCTTTCTGTGCCTGATAAAAAAGTTTTGCATATTTATCAAAAGATGCACTGTCTGTTTTTAACATATCCGGTCTTCTAAATGAACACCATGTTCCTTGCTCAATCACTTCCGCACTAGAATCTTTTTCTCGAATATTTGTCGGTACCATTCCACTGTATCCCTGTAATACCGGCTGCATTCCAAGTCTTCTCATTGATAACTGATTTTTTCTTGCAAGTTCTGTTCTCTCTTCAAACCATGAATCGTGGATTGGTCCGCCGAACCCACTTAAATTCGCCATATACGCCCATGCATAATATGCAGGACCTGCAATATAGTCTTTAATTTCCTCATGTGTGTATCCTAAATCTTCAAGAAATCTACGCCATACTTCTTCCTGAGCAGTTGCATCTAAAACAACATTTACACCGTTTAATGCAAGCCAGTCAAGTTCATTACGCCACTCTTTTTCTCCCCAGAACGCCATAGAATAAGAGAGTGTACAGTAATTATACGAATATCTTGTTCCTACTTTTGTTTCTTTATGTACTTTTTCTCCGATTGGCACAATTTTCGCCGGCATATCTGCCTGATCGCCTACCTGAGAAATATTTACGTTACAGAAATATTTCAAGTAATGATTTAATCCCATGGCAAGAGAAACACCGTCATTTCCCGTAATCTGCACTTTTCCGCCTTTATCACTTAACTCGAAGTAATCGTATCCTGTTTTATTTGGATTTTCCTGTAATTTCAAATCAAACCATGATTTATATTCCGCCCCTAATCTTCTTTCGATAATTCCGCGAACTTCTTCATAAGTTTGTTCAGGTGTTACTTTTTCTGTATTTGCATAACTACTGTCTTTGAAATCTTTTACATTTACTTCCGGACGAGTCTGTACTTTTGTACCGCTCTTTTCACCTGTAGCACGGATTTCTTTGATTACAGCCGCTGGACTTGTAGAATTGTATTCCATATATACACGGATAATGCGGGCTTCTTTTCCTTTCGCCTGATAAATCTCTCCTTTATCCGTACAACTTTCTGTGGAAGTTTTTTCCGCTAATTTATCGAAATCTCTTCCATTCATACTTGTATAAATCGAATACTGAGAATACCCTTTTTCCTGTGTGAAAATTTCTACTGTATTTAAGTTATAATTTTCCTTTAAGTCAATATCAACGTATCCCGGATAATATTCCCCAGTCCACATTGTATTTTTGCTTCCATCATTTACTTTAGAAGCATTTTTCTGATTAGAATTTGAATGTACCGGCTTTTTAAATGCAATGCTGTCTGAATCATCAATCTCTTCTTCCGCTCCATATACACGGAATTCTGCCACAGCCGGCCAGCCGTTCCCCTGACTGTTTGTCGTAGAGTGTATTACGATTTTCACATCAGAGTAAGCTGTTTCATCGAATTTATATCCCTGCACATAATTATCTGTACGATTTGCCTTCGCATGGTCTACAATTTTTGTATACTCAGCCGCACCTTTTGCTTTTCCTAAAATACTGTATGTAAATTCGTATGTATATTCATCTGCAGCACCTACGTGTTCAAATACAATCTCACAGGCATTCATCATTCTCTCTTCTGCAAAAGAAAGATTAATGTATTTCTCTGAATCCTGTGCGGCATTATGAAATTTATATAATGTTGTGTCGTTATCGTCTACAAGGCGATCTTTCCCTTCTGACGGATTTTCATTACCGTCTGTTGTGATTTCTGCCTGTGAAGCGATATTGTTGTAGTCAGATAAGTGAACTTCCTGCATCTCATACACTTCAATTTCGTGAATGGACGGCCAGAAATATACTTCTCCTCCATCATGGGCAACAGGTTCGGACAGGATAACACGAATATCAGAGGAAGATGCTGTCTGCTCTAATTCAAATACTGCATCTGCCGTATCATTTGCATCACCAGTTGTTGTAACTACCTTTTCTCCAATCGTCAGCCAGTCTGATGTAATACCATTTTGCGCACGCTGTACCGTTACTTTTACTTTGCGGTTTGCGTAATCATTTCCACCGACTTTTACAACCACTTTCTTTACATTCGTTCCGTTTTCAGCCAGTTTCATATCGACTATTGCGTCTTTATTAATTGACCAGCCGTTTTGCTGCCACGAAGTCTTATCGTCTCCGTCAACCATGTCTGACGCAGAACCGCTTCCTGTGTTTTGTACAGTAATCTTTACACCTTCTTTCCTTGCAACGTTGACAAGTTCCTCTCTCGCCTCAACGCTTAACGGTACACTGAATAATGTTCCCGATATAAGGCAAAAAGAAAGCAACAAACTGCACATTTTTTTCATTACCTTTTTCATTTGTTCTCCTCCGTTGATTATTTGTCAATAATTGGGTATTAACTTTCTTATCATATCATAACTCATTGGCTAATACAATTTTTCCTTTACATATTCTCTTGTATTTTTCTTTGCCATTATATACAATAGAATGTATACATTAACAATGAGAAAGAGGTGTCCTTATGGCAACGCAAAGCAAATCTCTTGCAGATAAGGCTTATCATACAATTAAAACAAATATTTTAAATCTGACTTACCCTCCCGGAATGCCGCTTACCGAAGCAATTCTCACTGAGGAACTGGAAATGAGCCGCAATCCGGTCAGAACCGCAATTAAAATGCTGCAGGCAGAGGGCCTTATCGTTTCGGGATACCACAAATCCATGACCGTAAAAGAAATCACAGACAAGGATATAGAGGAGATTTATCAGTTGAGAGAACTTTTTGAGGGTTCTGCTTTTAAATTAATCTTTTCTTCCAACCGTTTTGAAGAATATTCTTATCGCATTGAGGAAAAAGTTGTCCGTATGTGTGCCGCAACGAACAATCCATACGAGTGGGAGGTTGCCGACACAAAAATGCACTTGGAAATTGTCAGCATCTTCGATAATACGAGAATCAATAAATTCTATGAGAGTAATCTTTTTGAACTTATCCGCATGGGATTATATTCCCTCAAAAACGGTATGCAGATAGAAAAAACGAATGCCAACCTGAAGAAAATGGTACAGTATATGCGTAACAACGATTACGAAAATGCCTATGCCATTTTAACGCAGGATCACTTTATGACCGGAAAAGACAGCGCATTAGGCGAATATCACCACTAAAATAAGAAGCACATTCCCCCCGAAATGTGCTTCTTATTTTATCTATACTATTTTTAGTTAAACGACTGTTCCGTTCTTTCAATAATCTCATCTTGCAATGCTTTGCTCAGATTGCGGAAGTGATCACTGTAACCTGCAACACGGACAATTAAGTCTTTATATTCATCTGGATTTTTTTGTGCCTGAATTAATGTTTCTTTATCGATAACATTAAACTGAATATGATGTCCGTCCATATTGAAGTATGCTCTTACTAAATCCGCCATATGTGTCAAACCTTCTTCACCTGCAACAACACTCGGTGTAAATTTCTGATTCAACAGTGTACCACCCGTTCTCAAGTGATCCATTTTTGCACATGATTTAATTACCGCTGTCGGTCCGTTTACGTCCGCACCTTTTTCAGGAGAAATACCTTCTGAAACCGGTTTCTGTGCAAGACGTCCGTTTGGACTTGCATTCATAACTTCTCCAAAGTATACATGACATGTTGTCGGAAGCATATTTACTCTGTATGTACCGCCCTTCATGTTAGGTCTTCCCGTAACCGTCTTCTGGTAGAAATTAAATACATCTTTCATAATGCCATCTGCGTAATCATCGTCATTTCCATATTTTGGTGTCTTATTACGAACAAGGTTTGCAATTCTTTCATAACCTTCGTAGTTATGTTCCATTGCCTCGATAAGTTCTTCCATTGTGAATTTCTGCTCATCGAATACGTTATACTTAATTGCTGACAATGAGTCTGTAATTGTTCCGATACCTACACCCTGTAAATAGTTCGTATTGTATCTTGCACCACCTGCATTGTAGTCTTTTCCTTTTGAAATACAATCATTTGTAATAATAGAAAGGAATGGAGCAGGCATATATTCTGCATAGATTTTCTCAATAATGTTACTTCCTTCAATTTTAATATCCACAAGATATTCAATCTGTTTCTTATAAGCATCGTATAATTCTTCATAAGATTTGAAATCTTTTGCATATCCGAGAGGAAGACCAATCTGTTTTTTGCTTACGATGTCATAACCGTTATATAATGTTAATTCCAAAATCTTTGGAAGGTTAAAATATCCTGTTAAAATATACGCTTCGTTTCCGAATGCTCCTGTTTCTACACAGCCGCTTGTTCCACCGCGTCTTGCATCTTCAATTGTTTTTCCGGCATTTAATAATTCCTGAATAATCGCTTCCGTGTTATAGAAAGCAGGCTGTCCCCAACCTTTTCTTGATATTTCACAAGCACGTTTTAAGAATTTTGTCGGTGTTTTCTTACTAATCTGTACGTTTGAACTTGGCTGTAACAGTTTCATTTCGTCCATACAGTCTAAGATTAAATAACTTACTTCGTTGACACCATTTTCGCCTTCCGGTGTGATACCGCCGGTATTTAAGTTTGCAAAGTCTGTGTATGTTCCACTTTCTTTTAATGTAACCCCTACTTTTGGAGGCGCCGGCTGGTTATTGAATTTTACCCATAAACATTCTAATAATTCCAACGCTTTTTCATCATCTAAAATACCTTCTTCTGTATCTTTCTGATAGAACGGATTCAAGTGCTGGTCAAATCTTCCCGGGCTGTATGCGTCCCATGGATTTAACTCTGTTGTAACTCCAAGATGAACAAACCAGTACATCTGAATTGCCTGCCAGAATGTCTGTGGAGCATGTGCCGGTACAACATCACAGTTTGCCGCAATCTGAAGTAACTCTGCTTTACGAGTCTCATCTGTCTCTTTATCTGCAAGTTCTCTTGCATATTTTGCGTATCTTTCACCTAAAATCATAATGGCATCACAGCAGATTTCCATCGCATTTAACTGTGCCTTTTTGTCTAACGCCTCTTTATCGTTTAAGAAATCCAAGTTATTTCTCGCTTCGATAATGTCGTTTTTATAATCTAAAAATCCTTTTTTATAAATCTTTTCTGATCCTACTGTATGTCCCGGTCCACGCTGTTCCATAAACTCGGTGAAAATACCTGCTGCATAGGCATCTTTCCACTCCTGACTCATATTCGCTAAGATTTTATGACGAACAGAACGTTTTTCCCAAAATGGAATGATTTTTTCTTCCTGTAATTTTAAATCTTCTTCTGAAACACGGAAATAAATCAAATCACGCGCATTCATAATTTTCATATCTTCTACTGTATGACAGCACAATTCAGGGAAAGATGGTGCAGCCTGTGGTCCGTCACCTTTTTCTCCCACGATTAATTCTCCGTCGTTGATGCATAATGTTTTATTAGCCATAAAATGTTTAAAAGCCAACGCACGAAGTTCCGGAACGGAAACACTTCCTTCATACATCATGTACGCATCTGTTTCCAAGTCCGCCCTTTCCATATAAATGTGTGGTTCTGTCTCCAAACTCTGTTTTCTTAATCTGCGGATTCTTTCGTTCATTCCTCTTTCCATCTCTTAACCTCCTATTTTGGTGTTTGTAAAACCATTTTTCTGAAACATTTCTTTTAACTCTTCCATTCTCTCTTTAGAAGGAACAGTAAATTCTTTTCCTTTATATGTAACATCTAATCTTTGATATTTGCTGCTTGCAATGTCATGGTATGGCAACAGGTTTACCTGTGCTACCGAAATATTTTCTTTTAAATAAGAAATAATTGCCTGTATTTCTTCGTCACTGTCATTCACTCCCCCGATGACCGGAATGCGAATATAAATTCTCGCTCCATTGTCACTTAAATATTTCAGGTTGGTGAAAATCAATTCGTTGCTCTGCCCCATGTATTTCTTATGCTTTTCATTATCCATCAATTTAATATCATATAAAAACGTATCCACATACGGCAAAACAATTTGGAAATTTTCTTCAGGCGCAAATCCACATGTATCAATCGTAATGTTATAACCTTTTCTCTTTAACTTTTTCAGAAGTTCCTCTATATATTCCATATCCTGTGCCATAACTTCCCCACCGGAAAGCGTAACACCCCCAAACGACTCTTCATAAAACATATAGTCTTTATCCACTTCTTTTACTAACTCCGCAATTGTATATTGTTTCCCAACAACTTCTCTCGCATTATTTACACAATAGTCCAAACACGTACTGCATACTTTACATTTCGTTCTGTCCGTACACTGCTTACAATTGTCTATATGAATAGCTTTCTCCGGACAAACCTGCTCACAAGCACGGCACCCTGTACACTTTTCTGTGTTAATCATAACTTCCGGCGCAAAATTCTGGCTCTCCGGATTATGACACCACCAGCAATTCAAATAACAACCTTTAAAAAAAATAGTTGTCCGTATGCCGTCCCCGTCATGCACAGAAAACTTTTGGATATTAATTACATTTGGTGTTCTCATATTTCCTCCATTTTCATTTAAATGAAATTTTTATCCGCTTTTTTCATTATATCACATTGTTATTCTTTTGTCATGATATTTTTTATTGTTTTCATAAAAATTTCTAAAAAGAGAATACGCTTTCATTTATTCATTAATCTTTATACAACTCGTTTTATCTGCGTTCTTTTCACCTGTCAAATGCTTGACATTACAACCAACTGGTAATAATATAAACAATATCTTTTAAAGATAGTAAGAGAAAAAGAGGTAAAATCATGGATACAAATGCAATTATCGGACTTAGAATCAAAAATCTTCGTACCGAAAAAAAATATACTTTAAAATATTTAAGCGAAAACACCGGACTATCCATTGGATTTCTCTCCCAATTGGAACGAGGAATGACAAGTATAGCCATCGATTCTTTGGATAAAATTTCTAAGGTTTTAGATGTAGAACTATCCAGTTTTTTCACTACGAATATAAAACCAAATGATGTACATATAATGAGGCGCTATGAACAGAAATCTACTGTTGTAAATCCTGAAATTATTGAGCACGCTCTCACAAATCATGTAGAAGAATTTGATCTTCTTCCAAGACTTGTAGAACTTATGCCCGCATTACAGGATGAAAGTGATTTAGAACTTTATTCCCACGGCGGTGAAGAATTTATTTATATATTGGAAGGTATCTTGACTTTGCAGATTGAGGAAGATATTTATCATTTATATCCCGGAGATTCAGCCCATGTACATTCAAATATTTCTCACAACTGGAAAAATGATACAAATACTGTTGTAAAATTTTTAACTGTACATACTCCGAATCCTCTGCGCCACAAATAAAATATATACAGATTTGATTTTTCGTGATACAATAGATTTAGTTAAAAATTTGTAGTTTAGAATCGGAGGCGTTTACAATGGGATTTTTAGTTTGCATTATTGCAGTCAGCATTATCGCTGCCATTGTTGCAGCAGTTGTTTCCGCATCAGCCGGTGCTTTAATCGGTGCTCAGGAAATAGACGATGAGGAATAAGCATCGAAAGTAAAGAGGGGTATCGCTCAATCATCAAATGTAATGATTGAGTGATCCCCCTTCTCTATATACAAAGAATTTTCAGATAGAATCTTTTAGTTTTAGAATTGATAAGTTTGATACTATAAGAACCTCTATATTATATATATATTCTCTTGTGTTTCATTTTATCGCTATAGTTTAATCTGTAATTCCCATCGATATTTCTACTTCTTCTCTTGTTTCCACAATTGCTTCTATTGCATATTCTAAAGCTTTTGCCATCGTTTCAATCGACATAGTTGCTGTACCCAAAGGCTTTCCAACACCTTGCTGTGTAGAATATGGTACATGAATAAATCCGCCACGAACATTTGGATATTTTTTATTGAGTGTATAAAGTAAATCATACATTACATTATTACATACATATGTCCCCGCCGTATAAGAAACACTTGCTGGAATTCCATGTTCATTAATATTTTTTACCATTGCTTTTACAGGTACTGTCGCAAAATATGCTGTTTCTCCATCCTTTTGCGATTTTTCATCAATAGGCTGATTTCCCGCATTATCAGGAATCGGAGCCTCACACAAATTAATCGCAATTCTTTCTACCTGTATATCCGCTCTTCTTCCTGCTTGTCCGATACAAAGTACCACATCTGGATGATGTTCTTCTATAGCTTTCTCCACTTTTTTCCCTGCTTCACCAAATACAGTCGGTATCTCCACCTTTATAATTTCCGCATTTTTAACTGTATCATGAATTAATTTTACTGATTCATAAGCTGGATTAACCGTTTCTCCACCAAATGGATCAAATCCTGTAACTAAAACTTTCATTCTTTGCCTCCTTAATATACTTCTGGTTCAGGGGTAATAATTTTTCCCTCCATCATAATCTGCCGATTATCGGCATAAATATTCGGCTCCCTACAAACCAAATCATAGTGCCCGCTTGCTTCATGCACTCCGCCTAAAGCAAGATTTCTCCCAAATCCGATATGAAACGTTCCATATGCCGACTCATCTTCAATATAACATTTTCCTCGACATTTGGATTGAGAATTTAATCCAATTCCAAGTTCACTTGCAACCCAAACCCTTTCATCATCATAACTTTTCAAGTATTCTTGGAGTTGACATCCTGTAATCGTGTCTTCTATCTTTGTAATTTTCCCTTGTGAAATATCTATTTTTGTTGGATAATCTGCTTTCCCAATATATCCAAGCGAGCCATCTAAGACCATGACCCCTTCACTTTTAGTTTCTTCTATTGGAACATATACTTCAATACTAGCCGACGAATACCCTTTCCCATCTTTTAATACTCCATTAAAAAATCCGGCTTTTCTATTTCTTTTATATACTTTCAAATCCGTTCCATTCTTAGAAGTGATATGAATAACACTCGCTGAATTTAAGTACTTCATAATGACCATCGCAAGCATTTTACTTTTCTTTGTATCCATGGTCATAAAATCATAACTCAGCATCGCTTTTCCATCATTTGTACAAAGCGGAAGGGAAAGAAATTTTTTTCCTTTTTTAATTGCCTTTTTCGCAGCTTTGGTTGTAACTAAGGAATAGTTCGTCGCACCTATAATGACATGATAATTTCCTAAGTTGCAATTCATATTGCGAAAAACTCTCTGGAACTTCCTCTCCTTCTGTTGTAGAAACAACCGGAAATTCAGCTGATACAGATTGAAAACCTTTTAAAAGAGCAAATTCAATCAAGCGATTTCTCTCTGTTTTTCCCATCTTTTTTGGGAGTTGAATTTTTTTCTGTTTCTCCACATAAACACTCCTTTCTCTCATTCATTTTCTTGAATCGTACCTTATTCCGTACTACATTCTACTTATTTTGTTATAATTTTAGCAATCTATTTATAAACTGTCAAGACTTGTATCCCTTACGGTTTTCGTGATATAATAATGAAATATAACGAGTAATAAAGGATATTTATTTTATGAGAAAAAAAGCAATAAACACTACTATAAAAGAACAATTAATAAGCGCTACCTGGGAATTATTTTTGGAAAAAGGATATGATGCAACAACTGTTAATGAAATTATAGAACGTTCTCAAACATCTAGAGGTTCTTTTTATCATCACTTCAGAGGAAAAGAAGATCTTATATTTAGTCTTGCCTATTTCTTCGATAATGATTATGACGAATGGTTGAAATCTCTTCCTTCTAATTTAAGTGCGGTCGACAAATTAATTACATTCGATGAATTTATTTTGAGCAACCTGGAGCATTCCCCATATATTTCTTTTTTTCAAACACTATATGGACTTCAAGTCATGACACAAGGCACTAGATACATCCTAAACCCCAAACGTCGGTATTACCAAATTCTTAATCAACTTGTAAAAGAAGGCCTTGATTCAGGAGAAATTATTTCATCAGAATCTTATACAGAAATCAGCGAAAAAATTGCTTCTTTAGAGCGTGGTCTTACTTACGATTGGTGTTTACAGGAACATCGATATTCTCTACTTCACTATGCACATGGCATCGTTTGTACCTATTTAGAATCATTACGTAAACACTAATCAACTTTTTATTCCACATCTATAAAAATTTCACACTGACAAACAAAAACAGGAGATGCTGTGTACTATCATCACAGTATCTCCTATTTTCTATTTACCAGATTTTATTTTGTTTTCCTTTTTTTACCAAGAACAATTACTCCTGTAGCTGCTGCTATTAACATAAATGCAAATGGTATCGCTACATTTGCAGTGTCACTTGTTTTCACCGGCTTATTATCAGGTTTTTGAACCGGTTTATTATCCGGCTTTTGAGTCGGATGAGTATCCGGTTTAGTGGTTGGCTTATTATCAGGTGTTGGAGTTATTGGTGTTTGAACTTTCTCATAAATTGCATATGCTGTCATATTTGCATTTACAACTGTTTTTTCTGTCACTACTTCACCTTTTCCGTCTTCCTTAGTATTCCAGCCTTTGAATGTATAACCTTCTTTTTCCGGTGCCGTTGGAAGTTCATTTCCAATCGCTTCACCTTTCACTATAGAAACTTCTTTTACTAATTTCCCTTCCGCTGTAAATATTACCGTTTTTTCTTCCGGCTGTGGTTCTGGTGTTTCATTCTTTTCGTAAATTGCATATACTGTCATATCTGCATTTACAACTGTTTTTTCTGTTACTACTTCACCTTTTCCATCTCCCTTAGTATTCCAGCCTTTGAATGTATAGCCTTCTTTTTCTGGTGCTGTCGGAAGTTCATTTCCGATTGTTTCACCTTTCACTATAGAAACTTCTTTTACTAATTTTCCTTCCGCTGTAAATGTTACCATTTTTTCTTCTGGCTGTGGTTCCGGTGTTTCATTCTTTTCATAAATTGCATATATTGTCATATCTGCATTTACAACTGTTTTTTCTGTTACTACTTCACCTTTTCCATCTTCCTTAGTATTCCAGCCTTTGAATGTATAGCCTTCTTTTTCTGGTGCTGTCGGAAGTTCATTTCCGATTGTTTCACCTTTCACTATAGAAACTTCTTTTACTGTTTTTCCTTCTGCTGTAAATGTTACAGTAGCCGAATCTACCGCACCTTCTGTTTTAGTTATGAAGTATGTTTTGCCTTCCTCTGTTGCAAATGTAATTCTTCCAGTTTTGCCATCTACCTCTTTTGCAGGAACTTTCTTTCCTTCACTATCCTGTACAAATACCTTTTCCCAGCCATTTACCTGTACTGTACAAGTTCCGCCGTTATTAGATGTAATCGTTGCGCCTGTCAATTCACCATTGTCCCAACTTTCGCTTACAACAAAGTTTCCTCTTGCAACTAATCCACTGACAGAACCGGATTGCCACTGATTCTCAGGCATTGCCGGAAGTAAATTGATATATCCCGCATTTGACTGTAATAGCATTTCAGCCACACCGCTTGTATATCCGAAATTTCCATCAATTTGGAATGGTGGGTGTGCGTCCCAAAGGTTTGAATATATACCGTTTTTGATAAATGAATCTATAATCTTATATGCGTGGTTTCCATCACCTGTTCTTGCCCATGTGTTTAATCGCTGTGCAATTCCCCACCCTGTAGCATTATCACCACGATCATTTAAGGATACTTTTGCTGCATTCATAGTCTTTTCATCATCAACTGTCACTAAATCGCCGGGATATACCCCTAATAAATGAGACATATGACGATGTCCTTGCTGATACTGAGGAATATTTCCTTTTGCATTATGTCCGAGCGTTGTCTCATCATACCACTCTTTAATCTGTCCGCTCTGTCCAATTTCAATTGGTTTTAATCCATCGCGGTATTCTTTCCATTGTGCAATCTGTTTCTCAGGAACAGTTCCCGGTTTATTTGCATTTATGGCATCTGCCGCCTCGATGCAATCGTTAAATAACTGCCATACAAGTACATTTTCATATACATTTCCTGCTGTATATGGCCCATGTTCCGGAGAATATGCCGGAATTGTTACATAACGTTCTTTACCGTCAGCAGTTGTTACCTTTTTCAAGACAGACATATAGAATTTTGCCTGTTCTTCCATCATTGGGAAAATTTCTTTTTCTAATTTTTTCACATCTCCGGAATACTCATATGCCTCATACACATTTTGAAGCATCCATGGAACTGCTGCCGGAGACCAGCCCCAAGAGAATTGCCAGCCCGGACATGTCCAACCAAACGGTGTGTTCTGTGTATTTGCAGTAAAACCGTTTTTCTGTCCGTTTGAATTATCAATTCCAAAATATGTAGACGCTGTAACTCGTCCCGGCTCACGAAGCCCTTCTATATATTTTATCATCGGCTCTGCGCATTCTGCCATATTTGTCACATAAGTCGGCCAATAATTCATCTGTAAATTGACGTTCATATGATAGTCGCTTCCCCATGCAACAGGAGAATTGGCTTTTCCTGTACAGTCTAACCATACTCCCTGTAAGTTTGCCGGGAGTCTATCTCCTTCTCTTGTAGAGGAAATCTGAAGGTATCGTCCGTACTGGAATAAAATTGCTTCTAAATATGCTTTTTCTTCCGCACCGGCTTTATTACTCTTATATGATGCAATCAATTCATCTGTTGTTTTCTTATATGTACCCTGTCCCAAATCTAATTTTACACGGTCATAAATCGCTTTGTAATCTGCTGCCGCATCATCTTTTACTGTCTTATATCCTTTTTTCACTGCATTGTCCAATACTGTTTTTACTTGAGCAGCAAGTTCTTCCGCAGTGTCACCTGTACGGTATTTTGGATATGTCATCTCATAATCCGTATCTGCTGTCACATAAATATAAACTTCTGTAGCGCCGGATACAAGAAGTGTTCCTTCTTTCTTCGCTACCGGCTCAACTTTACCGTCTTTTGCGACAACTTTCAATCTTCCGTTAAACAGAAGTCCGTTATCTTTCATATGTCCGGATACGATAATTGTCCCGTCTTCAGTCGCCTCATATTTCACTTCTTTTCCGAGTGATGCGTCTGAAGGCTGATCTACAGGAAAACTCACTTCAAATTCCAATGGTTTCATTTCCTTTTGAGAATCTTTAAGCGCTTCCGCAGTCAACTTCATTGCAATGACATTGTCCGGATAACTTGCAAAATACTCTCTGTAATAATGTGTATAATCTCTGTCAAAGGATACTGTCGCAAGCGCTGAATCAATATCAAGCGTTCTCTCATAGTTTGTCGCTTCCGTATGTTCCGGCTTAGATTCGTCCATTGTTGTCACAATACCGTCAAAAGAAAGTTTATTATCTTTAATTCCTTTGATTGTCAATGTATGTTCTTTCTTCTCCAACCCGTTCACTTTCAACAGACTCTGTCTTGCAAACGTACCGGCGTATGTGTTCACTTCTTTCCATTCGCCATCATCAATCTGATACTTGAATTTTCCAACCTGATTACTTTTTGCCCCAAACAGTTCAAAACCTGTTCCCGTAAATTTACAGGTCAATGTTGCCCCTTCCGCTTCTGACGGAGCAATAAATACTTCATCTTTACCAAACCACTGGTTTGCATCTGAATCACTGCTTCTGTCCCAGCGTTCCCAGCCGCCTGTAAACGTCACCTTATCGGTTGTCTTCTGCGGATTCCAGTCAATCGTTTCTCCCTCTAACACTTTAAAATAGTCAAAAGATGTTTTTGATTTTCCACTTTTATCTCTCTTAGATTCAAAAACTAACTTATGCTTTCCGTGTTCCAGTCCTGAAATTTCAAACAGTACAACACCCTCTTTCTTTGTATCCGAGTACATGCTGCCTGAAACTGTTTTTTTATCGTCTACGGTTGCAGTAAAATCTCCCATGTCGATATACTGGACACCAATCATCTGGATTCCTGTTCCTTCAAACTCTACTTCCAGTTTCGCCGGATTCATCGCATAATGTTCTGAGCCAGCTTCCCATGTAGGCTGTGACCATTCTCCCCAGCCTTGTCCATATTTAATCTTGTCGCTCTTATCACTGATAATAGTCGCATCTTCCTTCGCACTTTCTCTGTCGAAATCAAGATAGATGTCGCCCCAGCCCTGATAAGCTCCATATTCTCGCGTATTCTGACCAATTAACTGATTACACATCTCTGACGCATTGCTTTTCCCGTCCAAAAATGCCTGCTGTACGGATTCCAAATATGCCGCCATGGACTTGTCACCGACTTTGTTAATATTCCCTCCTGTATGTGGTTTATCTGCCGTCGGTCCGCCATTCCACAATGTCTTATGGTTAAATGTCAAATGTTCTTTTCCCACTTCCCCATATACATTTGCTCCCATATATGAGTTACCAATCGGAAGTGATAACTGCTGCCACCAGTCTGTCTCACTGCCTCCATTTGTAAAGCTGCCTGAACCACCCGTCAATTTACCTTTTGACAGAGGTTCATCAAATCGAATCTGCATCGGAGCCTGTTCTGTCTCTATGGACGCTGCCTTCACAGAAGACACTTCCGGAAAAGGCACTGCCGTTGCTGCCAATACAACTGCCAATGCACCACTCAATATACTTTTCGCATATTTTCTTTTCATTTTCATTTTACCTTTCTTTTTCCTCCTCTTATTTATTTTTCAGTTCAAACAAATATTTGAACTGAAATGGCATTACATATAATCTAGCATATTTTTCCAATTTTTTCTATAGTATTCCCAATACTCTTATACAAATCTCCCATCAAAACCCAAAAAATTCCCACGAAAATCAGATTTTCTTCCTGATTTCCGTGGGAATCTCACTACTTTTTAGCAATATTTCCGTACTAATTCCTGCATTTTGTCAAACTGCTGTTCCATTTCATCAACCAGTCTGAATTGCGTACGTGCACGCACCAAATTATGTTCCGGATACGCTGTCTTAAAATAAGTATCCCCTTGTAAGTAATCTGTCAGGAAACGAATTCCACATTCCAGTGTCATCAACCTTGCTCCCCACGGAAGACTCGCAACTTCTTCCGGTGTCAGAACATCTTTTGTCGCCTCCAAATAACCTTTTACATATGTTTCATACAGGGAAATATCAAAATGCATCAAATCTAAATTCTTCTCATCTTCCGCTGCAGTTGCTGCCCCAAATCGAATGGAATCTCCAAAATCATTCGCTGCAAGTCCCGGCATAATTGTGTCTAAATCAATAATACACAAACCTTTTCCTGTTTCGGCATCGAACAAAATATTATTCAATTTTGTGTCATTATGCGTTACCCTTAAAGGAAGAACACCCTCCTCCTGCTGTTTGACTAATACGCCGCAATCCTCTTTTCTGTCCAAAACAAATGAGATTTCCGGACGACAGGAAACCGCCCTGTTTTTAATATCACGTTTTAACGCAAATGCAAACGCTTCAAAACGTTTTACCGTATTATGGAAATCCGGGATTGTCTCATTCAAATCAGATGCCGGATATTGTCCCAACTGTTTTAGGAAATGTCCGAAACTGTTTCCTGACTGATAAAACTGCTCCGGTTCTTCCACCAACTGATAACAGACAGAGTTTGGAATATAGTGATAACTTCTCCACGGCTGACCTTCGCTGTCCTCAAAATAAGTTGAACCGTCTTTTGTCTTAATTGCACACAAAGTTTCTCTGTCCGGGTCTCCTCCCTCTTCTCTGATTACATTGCGCAGATATTCCGTTACATTAAAAATATTTTCCATTACGCCTGCGGGATCTTTAAATACATTGCTGTTTACTCTCTGTAAAATATAGCAGAATTCATCTCCCTCTTCGCCCGGCATATATACTGCATATGTTTCATTAATGTGACCTTCACCGAAAGGTTTTACATAACTGCACTGCGGTCCGAAACCGAAAGCATACAACGCATCTTCTAAGTTCAGATTATCAACCCCGTCAATTTTTCTTCTTGTAGAAAATACAACCTCTCCGGCTTCCACTTTTTTCTTCTTATTGATTGTGCAGTTTGCCTTTACCACACTTCCAAGTCCGATATGCGCTCCGCTCGCCACATAGGAATCATGGTCCACTACCGCACCGCTGTTCACCAAAACACCATCTTCGATTACTACGTTTGTGTTGACTACGGCTCTTTGCATAACGAAACTTCCCTGTCCGATTTTGGCGCTTGGACTTACCACCGCTGAAGGGTGAATAACCGCCGGCACATTATATCCTGCCTCCGCCAGTTTCTCTGTCCAGTACAGACGCATGCCATTGTCCCCAAGCCCTGCTACCGCCGTATCATACTCACTGAGAAACGCCTGATAATCACAACATTTTCCGATTACATCTGCCCCTTTTACCGCATCATCTAAAAAAACTATTTCCTCATAGCCTAATTCTGCTGCTGTTTCTTTAATCATATGTCCGAAACCGCCGGCACCTATAATTAATAACTTTTTCATTTGTATCACTCTCAAAAACGAAACCGTTTTCTCCCTTTCTTCGTATTTTTATCTCTACTGTCTGAATTTTATGCATGTCCATATTAAATATAATACCCCTATAGAGTTTTGGTCAAGTCTTTTCACTTATATAGTATCCCGCATATCCAAGCAGAAGCCCTGCCATTCCTGTTGACACGGCATAAAAAATATGTATTTCCCCGCCTCCTGACAATTGAATCAGTTCTAAAATAATGTTGAAAACAATTCCCCCGCCGATTAGTTTTTTTCTCTCTTTGCACCTCTCCCATAACTTAGGAAGAATCACACCTATCGGAAACATAAAAATCATATTGCCAAACAGCATGTCCCCGCCTCGAAACTTTAACAGGATCATTTCAAAAACATATAAAACTAAAACTGTCGCTAATACCGTTCTTTTTTTCTCTGTCATATCATCACCTCGCACATATCTACTATATGCGGAAAAATGATTTTTAGACCGATTTTATTCCACTTCCACTCCGGCTACAATATATCTCTTCTTAGGTTCCCAACGAATACATGTGCTGAGCGTGACAATTTTACTGTTCTCGTCCACTTTCACATCATCTCTGTAATGGTTCTTCATACTTCTTGACTCTCTGAGAGACTGAAGAAATGCTTTTCTTTCCTCCGGACTTTCATTGTCATAATTATATAAAATATGCTTGCTGCTGTATTCTACCGCCGCAAAAATTTTATATGTTTTCTTTTCTGTCTCGGTATAAATGGTAAACGTGTCATGATTATTAAAAAACGCTTCTTCTTCAAATTTGTGCAGATTTTGGAAAAATGAACCATCCTTAATGTTATGACCATAAATAACCGTGTTAAAATCCGTGAAATCCTTCGCATTGATTCTCTCGGTAAACACGGAACCAAACACATCATATTTCTTGTCAAACGCATGGTCCAGATAAAACGCATCGTCTGTTTTACTCTGTAAAATCGGGTAATCTATATTTGTATCCGGCACTTGAATCCACGCATATATCTCATCATTTACTTTCTTTAGTTCCGCAAAATCTATTGGAATCACATCTTTTTCTTCATTCTGTGTTTCTTCTTTTATTACCTTTTTCTTTACTTCTTTATAATCCTTCTTACTGTCTGCCTTTTGCATATAGTAGTAAGCGATATATCCCACACAGCAAATGCAGATAATAATGCATATCCAGAAAAATATCTTGTCTCTTTTTTTCTTCATTCTTTATACCTCACATCACTAGAACTAAAATCCCATACTTTTTTACCATATCACTAACTTTTTATGAATACAATACTTTTATTTTGAAAAAAATATGTTAAAATAAAAGAGTATTATTTGTATAGGAGGTAATAACAATGAAAAAATATGTATGTGAACCTTGTGGGTACGTATATGATCCGGAACTTGGCGATCCAGATGGAGGAATCGCACCTGGAACAGCATTTGAAGATATTCCTGATGATTGGGTATGCCCAATCTGCGGACTTGGAAAAGACGTATTCGTAGAAGAATAAAGTATAAAAAAAGCGGACGTGTCCGCTTTTTTTATTTAAAGACAATCTCCATCGTTGTTCCTTTTCCCTCTTCACTTTTTACCTGCACTTCCGCATGATGTAACATTGCCCCATGTTTTACAATCGAAAGACCAAGTCCCGTTCCTCCACTCTGTTTTGAATGGCTTTTGTCCACTCGATAGAAACGTTCAAAAATTCGTTCTTGAGCCTCCTTAGGAATACCGATTCCCGTATCCGTTATAATTATCTTTCTCCCCTGCAGTGTATTTCCTGCCCAAACAGTAAGTTTTCCGCCCTCCACATTATATTTAATACCGTTTTCACAAAGATTATAAATCATTTCACTCAAAATCTGTCGTATCCCCCGATAAACAACAGGTTCTCCCATTACTTCAATTTTTACTTTCTTTTTCTCTGCCTGCAGCGACAATCTGCTGCACACTTCACGGCACAGTGTATACAAATCTACATCTTCTTTTTCCAATTCCACTTTTCCCTCGTCCAACTTAGATAATTTAATAATATCCTCCACAAGGGTAATCAATCGGCTCGCTTCCATATAAATTCTCTCGGAAAAGTTCTGCATATCCTCCGGTTTTACAAGACCGCTTTTCATAATCTCGGCATAGCCTGATATGGAAGTCAGAGGTGTCTTTAACTCATGAGAAACGTTTGCCGAAAATTCTTTTCTCATCTGCGCAACCGCTTCTTTTTCCCTGTTTCTTTTATCAAGACCTTCAAGCAGGGGCTGCAATTCCTCATATACCTCATTTTCCAAAGGTTCTTCTAGGTTCAATTCATTTATCGGACGAATCAGCCTTGCCGTCTGCCATTTTGCCAAAAGAAACGCTATTCCCATCATTAAAATACTGATTCCTGCCATATACGGAAACACATTCAACAGCATCGGCCATACATTATCCACAGTTCTCGCCACACGAAGTACATTTCCATTTTCCAACTGTATCGCATAATATATTGAGCGTTCCTTTGTCGTGTCCGATTTTCTGAAATCGCTTCCCTTGCCGTTCCGTAATGCCTCTTTTATTTCTTTACGTTCTCTATGATTTTCCAGTTTTTCCTGTCCTGCCCCCGAATCATATGTTACCGTTCCATTCGGACGCACAACCGTAACTCTCGCTTTTTGCCGCACATTGTCCATCGCTCGCAAATATTGTTCCCCCGAAATATCAATTGCAGCTTTTATATAATCTGCCTCCTGTTGCACTTCTTCCTGTAAATTCAAAAAAGATTGGTTATAGACAACTACCGCCAATAAAGAGTATGTTGCCAAAAGGGTGATGCAAAGGATAAGTACCATGCTCCTCTGTATTCTACTCTTCATTGTCTCCTCCAATCCGATATCCGACACCTCTTACCGTTTCAATAAGTTCTCCGGCATCTCCCAGTTTCTGACGCAGTGTACGCACATGCACGTCTACCGTTCTTGTTTCTCCGCTGAAATCATATCCCCAAATTTCTTCCAACAGCCTGTCTCTTGTCAGGACAATATGCCGGTTTTTCATCAGTTTTTCCAGCAGTTCAAACTCTTTCAATGTCAGTGTGACTGATTTTCCGTCTACTTTTACCTTATGTTTCTCCACATCAATAACAAGATTTCCAATCTGGTACTTCGTCTCTTCCTTCTCACGCGTTGTTCTTCTCAAAACGGCTTTAATTCTGGAGACAAGTTCCATCATGCCGAACGGCTTCGTAATATAATCATCAGCCCCTGTATCCAAACCAACTACTTTGTCATATTCCGAACCTTTTGCCGTTACCATAATTACAGGAATATTTTTTGTCTTTGCATTATTCCGCAATTTCTTTAAAATCTCAATGCCGTCTTCTCCCGGAAGCATAATATCAAGCAAAACAAGCTCTGGCGTTTCAAACGCCAAAGCTTCCGTAAATTTTCTGCCATCTTCAAATCCCCGCGCTTTCATGCCCGTAGATTCCAATGTATATACAACCAGTTCGCGAATGTTACTATCGTCTTCTACACAATATATCATTCTGTTCTCCTTACCTTTTCATGTTCCTTTTGCTCTCGGTGTACTCCTGTAATGGAAAATTCAACCCACTCAGCAATATTTGTAGCATGATCTCCAATACGTTCCAAATATTTTGCAATCATAAGCATATCAATCGCTCTCTCCCCTGAGTTGTCATTTTTCGCCAAAAACGAAACCAGTTTTTCTTTTACTTTATCGAACAACTCATCTACCGTATCATCTGCAAGAATAACTTTTCTTGTGAGTTCCAAATCTTTTTCCACGAAGGCCTGCACACTTTTTGTTACCATCTTACTTGTGGCCGCCGCCATTTCCGTCAGATAAGGAATCGGTGCCGCTTCACTCTCATTGGCAGATAAAAGAATCTCCGCTATATCTGATGCCTGGTCACCGATACGTTCCATATCCGTAATCATTTTTAGCGCTGCCGAAATCTGACGCAAATCTTTTGCAACCGGCTGCTGCTGTAAAAGCAGTTTCAGACAAAGTCTTTCAATGTCTTTCTCCATCTGGTCAATCTCTTCATCTTCACCGATAACAATCTTTGCCATCTCGAGATTGCCGTCTGCTACCGCCTTTGTTGCATTTGCAATCGCTTTTTCACAAAGTTCCCCCATCTGTATAAGCATCTCGTTCATTTTATCCAACTGCATATCGAATTTGTTTCTCATATTTAACCAAACCTCCCCGTAATATAGTCTTCCGTCCGTTTGTCAGACGGTATAGAAAACAGTTTTTCTGTGTTATTATATTCTATCACTTCTCCGAGAAGGAAAAATGCCGTATTGTCCGATACACGCACTGCCTGCTGCATATTGTGGGTAACCATGACAATAGTATAATCTTTTTTCAATTCTATCGCAAGGTCTTCTATTTTCGATGTAGAAATTGGGTCTAACGCAGATGTCGGTTCGTCCATAAGGAGGACTTCCGGCTGTACCGCCAACGCTCTTGCAATGCAAAGTCTCTGCTGCTGCCCGCCTGACATTCCAAGCGCACTTTTTTTCAGACGATCTTTTGTTTCTTCCCAAATTGCCGCATCGCGAAGTGATTTTTCCACAATATCATCTAATTTAGATTTTGAGCGAATCCCATGAGTTCTGGGACCGAAAGCAATATTGTCATAAATGCTCATTGGAAACGGATTCGGCTTTTGGAATACCATTCCCACTCTTTTGCGGAGTAAGTTTACGTCCATTCTTCCGTAAATATCCTCTCCGTCCAGCAAAATTTTGCCGTCTATTTTACAGCCCTCCACCAAATCGTTCATTCGATTTAATGATTTTAATAAAGTGGATTTTCCACAACCACTCGGCCCGATAAATGCCGTGATTTTATTTTTCTCTATCTCTAAATTTACATTTTTTAATGCTTTAAAATCTCCGTAATGTAAATCTAAGTTCTGAATACTTATTTTACTCATTGCTTCTTCCTTTCGTAATCTTCTTTGCTATAAATCCGGATAACCAGTTAATTCCAACTACCATGACAAGCAGAACAACCGCTGTCGCATACGCCTTATCCATAAACAATCCTTCATTTGACAGGTTATACATATGTACTGCAAGTGTTCTTCCCGAATCCATCGGATTTGCCGCAACTTCCGGTACGGTTCCCGCCGTATAAATCAACGCTGCCGTCTCTCCCACAATTCTTCCGACAGCAAGAATAACTCCCGCTAAAATACCCGGAACGGCGCTTGGAAGGACAACACGAAATACTGTTCTCAATTTTCCCGCACCGAGACCTAAACTTCCCTCTCTGTATGTGTCCGGAACAGATTTCAACGCTTCTTCCGTTGTTCTCATAATAAGAGGCAAAATCATAATTGCCAGCGTAAACGCCCCCGAAAGAAGGGAATATCCCCATTTCAGAGTCGATACAAAGAACAGCATACCGAACAACCCATATACAATAGAAGGTATTCCTGATAGCGTCTCCGTTGTAATGCGGATCACTTCCACAAATTTATTTCCCTTCCCCGAATATTCCACTAAGAATATCGCTGAAAAAATCCCCAGCGGTACCGCAATAATAAGAGACAGAGCCGTCATAAATAAAGTATTGAGCAGCGCAGGCATAAGCGAACCGTTGTCACTTGTATATTTCAGCGCAAACAAATCCGTTGTCAAATGCGGAATACCTTTAATTAAAATATAGGCAATCAAAAACAATAATATCGTAAAAGTAATCAGCGCCGACAACATAACTAAAAGCATAGTTATAAAGGAGGCCGGTGTTTTTAAATACGAACGTAATTTATTTTTCCATCTAGACATTGCGTGACCTCCTGTTTAATATTGATACGCATAAGTTGATAATTAAAATAAACACAAACAGAACAACTGCCGTTGCAATCAACGCCTCTCTGTGCAAATCTGTCGCATATCCCATTTCCATTACGATGTTTGCAGTCAGCGTTCTCACACCCTGTGTAATTTCTTCCGGCAGCCTCGGCTGATTTCCCGCTACCACAATTACTGCCATCGTCTCTCCTATGGCGCGTCCGATACCGAGAATGACTCCGGCCAAAACTCCCGATTTTGCCGCCGGAAGAACAACTCTGAAAATACTTCTCTCGTGAGTCGCGCCAAGCGCCAGTGCGCCTTCATAGTATTGATCGGGAACCGCGCGGATAGCAGATTCCGTCACACCGATAATTGTCGGTAAAATCATCATACCCAACAAAATAGATGCCGTAAGTATACTTTTTCCATCTCCTGAGCGTTCCAAAATACCCGCTCTTCTCAAATCTAAACATATCTCATGAACAATCGGCACGATAACGACCAAACCGAAAAATCCATATACAACCGACGGAATACCCGCCAATAATTCTGTCGCTCCTTTTAAAAAAGGATAAATTTTCTTTGGACAATATTTTGCCATAAATATAGAAGTCAAAATTCCGATCGGCACTCCGATTACGATTGCACCGACCGTCACATAAATACTTCCGATAATCATTGGGAAAATTCCGTAAATGTCATTTCCCGGTTTCCATTTCTCTCCCAGAAGAAAATCACCAAATCCGATTTCTTTCATTGCAGGAACTCCATTTGCAAATAAAAAAATACAAATGAGAGCTACCGCCAGTACCGAGGCACCGGCGGCAGTGAAGAACACTCCCCGCATGAACTTTTCTTTCCATGCTTTTTTCATATTATTTTACTACCTCGTCCCAAGTTAACAGTTCACCGGTAAAAATATCTTTCACCTGTTCGCTTGTCAACTCTTCTACCTCACTGTTGTTGTTGACGATTACTGCGATTCCGTCTAATGCGATTACCGTAGGTTTGATTCCTTTAGAAAGTTCACTGTCTTTTATTTCTCTTGATGCCATTCCGATATCGAAAACTCCATCGATTGTTGATGTCACACCTGTTGTCGAATCACTTGTCTGGATTTCGATTTCCGCTTTCGGATTTAATGCTGTATATGCTTCTTTTAATTTTTCCATTGCAGGCGATACTGATGAAGAACCACCGATAACAATTTTACCTGTTGCGCCGTTTGATTTGTATTCTTTTACATCGTCCATTGGAATACATCCTGCTTCTTCAACAACTTTCTGACCTTCCGGACTCATGATGTAGTTGATGAAATCCTGTGCCACATCACTTACTTTATCTTTTGTTACAATGTTAAACGGTCTTGAAATTTTGTATGTACCTGATTTAATGTTTTCCGCTGTCGCTTCAGCGCCGTCAATTTTTACGGATTTAATTGTGTCATTTAAAGAACCAAGAGATACATATCCGATAGCATATTCATTTCCTTCCACAGTGGACATCATAACTGATGTACTATTTGTAACACTCGCTTCTTCTGTTGTGTTATCCACTTTCTCTCCACTTGCATCTTTTTCTTCTATGCCAAACAATTCGATGAACGCTCCTCTTGTTCCTGAGCCGTCTTCTCTTGAAACTACCGAAATATCATTTGCAGAATCCCAGCCTTCCGCTTTCTTTCCATATTCTTTCTTATCACTACTTCCGCAACCTGCTGCAGATACAATTGCCATTGTTGTAATTGCTGTTATTGCCAATAATTTTCTTAATTTCATCTTTTTATTCTCTCCTTTTATTCTGAATATCTTCTTCACAGGTAATATATTATCGAAGTTATGTTAAATCTAAAACGTAAACTATGTTAAATGTATGTAAAGTTATATAGGCATATCTAAAAAAGAAAAAGGTTCCAAACCTTATCCAAATGATAACGTTTAGAACCTTTTCTTTTAACTCTTTAAAGTCTCTTTTCAAAATTTCCTATTACATAAGAACCCTCATTAAATATCATAAAAGCATTTTCATCTATTCTCTGCACAATTCTTTTGATCTGGTTTACTTCATACTTTGAAATTACAACGGAAAGTACTTCCGTATTTTCATTGGTGTATGCTCCCACACCTTTCCAGTTTGTTACGCCTCTTCCGGTCTCTTCCATAATGGCTTTCGCAACTCCCGGCTGTTTTGTAAAAATCATTACACTCGTATTAATATTCTGAATATGAATGCGGTCAATCGTAAGTGATAATACCGTTGTATAAATAAGTGAGTATACTACAATCTCCACGTCAAACATTAGAAGACATATTCCATATACTCCTACGTTCATCAGCATACCGATTTTACCCACGCTAAATCCCGGGTATTTCTTTGCACAGATAACACCGATAATATCCTGTCCTCCTCCGGAACTTCCTCCCCGAAGAAGCAATCCCGTACCGCAGCCGGATATAAGTCCGCCTATAATACACGCTGTCAGCATGTCTGAAATGAGAGGCTCCTTCGGAATCGGAATCAACGTTAAAAATACACTCTGCAAAGTGACCGATATAATCGTCCTGACAAAAAATCCTTTTCCAATATTCTTCCATGCCAAATACATCAGCGGTATGTTGATCATATAATAAATAATACCGGCCAAATCAAAACTGCCCAAATCTATATGCAGTACACTCACAACAAAAGTACGCAACAACTGCGCCACTCCCATAAAACCGCCATTATAAAGATTCATCGGCATAATAATCAGATTCACTCCGAATGCAAACAGAAATCCGCCCAAAACAGTATAGAGCATCTGTTCCATTCCCCGTTTTTTATTCTCTTTCTCCATTCCTTTCCCCCTGTATGTTTCTAATCGGCAACCCCCAGTTTCGCTGTATCCTGACTTGTTACCTTAGGGGCTTCCTTCCTGTTTTCTTCTTCATTTTTTTGTTTTACACATTCCAAAATCGCATTATTCAACGATAACATCTTCTCATCAAGCATGGATACCATATCCGCACAGTCCTTCAGATCTCTGCTGATATATTCCGGTGCATTTCCCTCAAATTTATAATAAATCTTATGCTCCAGACTCGCCCAAAAATCCATTGCGATTGTTCTGATTTGTATCTCTACCTTCGTATTTACAACACTGTCAGACAAAAAAATAGGTACCGAAACAAGCATGTGGTAACTCTTATACCCGCTGTCTTTCGGATTCTTGATATAATCTTTAATTGTCAATACCTTCAAATCGCTCTGATTTCCTATCATTGCTGCCAGCCGGTATATGTCTGACGTAAAAGAACAGATAAGACGCACTCCCGCAATATCATTAATATAGCGTATCATATTGTCAATGGAAATCTCATAACCGTACCGTTTCAGTTTCTTTACGATACTTTCCGGCGTCTTAATCCTTGTCTTAATATGTTCTATCGGATTGTAACTGTGTACATGCTTAAACTCATCATTTAAAATCTCCAGTTTCGTTCCCACTTCCTTCAAAGCGGAATTATATAAAAACATGACGGTCTTCCAACTGTCTACATCGTCATAATTTTGTATCGCTTCTCTTGCTTCCTGCATTCTCTTTCTCCTCCTGCTTCTGAAGAGTTTCTCAACTTTACTCAGTATATCATACTATGCGATGGCTGTCATAGAGTTCACAGTTTTTTTATATATAGTTACATCTCAATCCCTTTTCTCGCCTGAACTCCTCTGTCAAACGGGTGTTTTACCTTTTTCATTTCCGTCACATAATCCGCCATCTGAAGTATCCTGTCCGAAACTGTATGTCCCGTCAGCACAACTTCTAACTTTTTCGGCTTATTTTCCAAAAAAGAGACGAGTTCTTCCTCGTCCAGCAAACCGATTCCCGTGACACATACCGCCTCGTCCAAAATCAGGACATCATAGTTTGGCACTTCATTCCTCAGCATTCTCAACTGTTCCCTGTGATAACTGCGGATTTCTTTCTTTTCTTCCTCACTCATCTGAAAAGAAAATTTCACTTCATCACGCCCTCTTATGCAGGTAATATTTTCTAACTGCTCCAAACTCCTTCTCTCACTGGAATTATTATTTTTAAGAAACTGATAAAACAGTACTTTGTATCCATAGCCCGCAGACCGCACCGCCTGTCCGACCGCCGCCGTTGTTTTCCCTTTGCCATCTCCACAATAAATATGTATTAACCCTGTACTCATCTTTATCCTCCCATGTTTTATAAATCCAGTTTCATATCTCCCGACTTAATCCAGCCTTTTTTTCTCATAAATTCAGAAATACACACAGTAACAATAGCCGGAAGTAAAATCTGTATCGCCACAATCTTAATCACAACGATTGTAGGAGACTCCACGGCCGTCATCGTCTGCCACGTCATAATCTGCCCTACAAGGCCTGCCGTTCCCATTCCTGCTCCCGTAGCATTATTTGTCATCTTTAGCAGAATTGTCCCTACAGGTCCTAAAATCGCACTGGACAAAATAGCCGGAAGCCAGATAAGCGGATTTCTCACAATGTTAGGCACCTGCAGCATAGACGTTCCGATTCCCTGTGCCAAAAGTCCGCCCAATTTATTCTCTCTAAAGCTTGCCACCGCAAATCCAATCATATTGCAGCAGCACCCTACTGTCGCCGCTCCTGCCGCCAGTCCGTTCAAATTTAAAATAACGCCAAGCGCCGCCGAACTAATCGGAAGTGTCAATGCCATTCCCATTAAAACAGATACAACTATTCCCATAATCAGAGGCTGCTGCTCCGTTCCCCAGTTTATCATATCTCCCAATCCCATCATAAATTTGGAAATAGACGGTCCTACCAAAATCCCGGTTGTTCCACCAATTCCAATTGTTACGATTGGGGTAAGCAAAATATCTATCTTCGTCTTTCCCGATATCAAATGCCCTGCCTGAATACCGATGAACGCAGCAATAAATGCTCCGAGAGGTTCTCCCGGCCCTGCCAGTATAACGTTTCCTCCCGAAACCATACTTCCCGCCAAAAGATTTCCCGCATATCCTCCAATCATTCCGGCCGCCGCCGATGACAAAACAACAAGCGAACTCTCCTGAAAGCGATGTGCCACTCCCACACCAATGCCCGCTCCCGTAAGCGATGCCGCCACTTTTCCCACAAGAAAAATATAATTTCCCGTCTCTCCTCCGACAAGTGTTCCTATCTGCTGCACAATCGTCCCTACAATCAATGTAGCAAACAGTCCCTGTGCCATTCCACTTAATCCATCAATAAAAATTTTATCTAATATTTTCTTTAACCAGTTCATTCCCTTCTCCTCTTCCTTCTTTTTCTTTTATATTAATACACCATATATACTGGAAAAACAAGTCTTGAAATGTTATAATCCTTTTTATCATACAGATAAACGGAGGAATAATGATGTTTCGCCTTTGGGGAAAAATATTTAAAGACAATCGAATGCTGCAGGATACCGTTATTTGTGATGATTCTTCTGATACAAGAACACACAAAATATTTCACGCTTTAGATGAAATCTGTTACGCCTTCGATTTGAGTAAACCGATTTGGTTGGACTCTACAATCTCAGAATTTAAAAAACATGATAAAGCAAGATTTTATCAGGACAATTTTGTAGATTCCATTGATTTTGATTATTTAGAAATTCATGTAATAGAGGAGTAGGTAAATTACCTTCTCCTCTGTTTTACTGTAGAAATGAAAATCAATACGCCAATAACACTTCCAAAAAGCACTCCCGCACTGTCAATCAAAACGTCCGTCACCTGGCAACTTCTTCCCGGAACAAACAACTGATGTATCTCATCTGTCATTGCATACGCCACACCTGTCAAAATACCGTACGCCATTCCTTTCTTACCGATAATCCCATAACTGCCGTACATCAGCACAAGCAGTCCTCCAAGAACTGCATACTCCATTGTATGTGCTGTTTTTCTGATCGGATAATCTATTTTCTCCGCTATTTTTTCCTGTTCCTCTGCAGAAAGTGTCTTAAAATCCGGGACAAGCACTTCCCCGATTACCTTTCCTACCGAGTGACTCATTTTTGCCGATTCCACTGCCGGCTGTGCCGAAAACCAAAAAATAAGCCCACACCAAAATACTACGAGTGTTGTAAATATTCCCTTTTTCATTCACGTGCTCCTTCTCTTTTGTTTTAGTCATGGAAAATTATAGCATAAGTTACTTGAATTGAATAGAATTCCTCTACTTTTCATTGAATATTTGCCTGAAACGGCATTGAATTGTTTATCAGATATGTCTGTATGCTCACTTTCAAATCATGGTCATACAGACATTTAGAACTATTAAAACGTTTACTTTTCCTGTTTATAACTTTCTAATTCTTCTTTAGAAATCTCACAGATCTCCATAATTTTTTCATCATCAAATCCCTGCAAAAACATTTTCATTACAATTTGATGTAAGGCGTCTTTTCTGCCTTCTTTTCGTTCATCTCTCAGCATTTCTTCAAAAACCATAAAACGTTCCTCCATTTTGCGATTTTCTTTTACATGATGAATAAACTCCTGAAGTCTTTTGACATAGACATCGTGAAAATCTTCTTCACTTCCCTGTAAATCCGCCTTTACAAACTTCAAAAAACTCACTAATTCTTTCGATACTTCCGATTCATTTTCACCATGTGTGCTTAGAAATAAAATATTTCTTCCGTCTTCCAACTCAGTTTCTTCAGATTCCCTACACTGTGTCTGAAAAGTATAAACATACTTTTTCTTTCCAAACGGATCGAAATCACAAACAAAAATCACATAACTATCAGGTAAATCTTCATATTCACTGCCCGCCAAAAGAATCTCCATATCCATCTGACTCTGATAATAGCGACTGCGTTTCCCTAACGCTGCTCTGCGAAGCACCTGCATCTCTACGTTATACCTCGTGTTCCTTTCGTCTTTTGCATATACGTCTAGCCTGACTCCTTTATATTCCGGGTGATATACAATACTTTTCTCTAAACTAACTTCTACATGGTCAATTTTTATTTGCAAAACTCTTTCCAAAAATCCTTTGCAATTTTCAGGGTCAATCATCACTGCACCAAACATAAAATTATGTTTGATTGTAAGTTCTGTATATTCCATTTAAGTAGTGCACTTTTTCCGGGAATTCAGAGCACCTAAATCCGATATTTCAGAGCAAGTATTTCCGCCCTATAGTGCAATCACCTATAATGAATCCATGCACATAAAAATGTGTAAATTCATTACAGGAGGTCGATAACCATGACTGATTATCGAGAAATCATCAGACTACATAGTCTGAAGTTCAGCAATGTATCTATTGCCAACAGCTTATGCTGCTCACGCAACACAGTTTCAGAAGTGCTGAAGCTTGCTGAAACACATTCTCTGGAATGGCCTATTCCAGAAACTCTTTCCAACAAAGATATCGAGTATCTGTTTTATCCAAACAGAGGCAATAATGAGGGAAGAAGACTCCCTGATTATGAGTATGTTTACAATGAGCTGGCCAAGCCGGGTGTAACGCTCTCGCTCTTTT
>NZ_BAAHSH010000003.1:0-59864 GCF_054660755.1 Faecalimonas hominis | reverse complement strand
ATTTAGTTTACCACTACAAATACATTGAATGCATTATGTAATATTTTAAATTGTGATATTTCTGAAATCGTTGCTTTTCAGCCGGATTGTTCTCAAGTAATAGAAGAATGAGGAAACGTTTATAGTATGTTTTTATAGGCATTGAGAGGAAGAAAATGACTAAAATAGAATATAATAATTTTGGAGAATATGAAGGGTATGTGGGAAATGAAAAAGAGTTTTGGTTTCGCAAGATTGTTTTGAATGAAGTAAAATGCCATGAAAATTTAAGAAAAATAGGAATATGTGATAATGATATTGCAAGAAGTATAAAATCCGCTACAAAATTCAAAAGGAGATTTAAGGGGATACTAACGCAGTTAAATGTACAGACAGGCATAGAAGAAGATTTGAAAAAAGGTTGCATTTTGCAATAATGTCAATTCTAAAGGGGGAGGAGACAGCGTATCTTCGAAGTCAGAATATAAAGAAGCGTTAAAAAATACCCCGAACAAATTAAAAGCCATTATTTCTTCTATGAGAAAAAATAAGATTGTTGTATGTACCTGTTCAGATATATAGGGAATTGAAAAAGGAATAGTCGAAGCAATGGACGGTAAGAGAAATGCCGGAAAGAGGAATTCAATATAATAATGGAGAAAAATATTCTTGTTTTGAATGTAATATAGAGGATAAAAGTGTATATGTGTATCAGATAAAACACCCTTCGAGAAGTTGTAAAGTAATAGAAGAGAAGTAACGTAAGAATGGGTACAAATCTATAATGAGTATATACAGCGAAAACCCGTTAACCTTTCGGCTAACGGGTTTCGTCGTTTTATTATTATCTAAAGGAATGAGAGTAAAGTGCGACATCTTGGTTTCAAGATGTGTTTTACTTTATGAGGGGGGGGGAGATAGTTGTTGTTTATCAACTATCTGACTTTAGTATAAAAGAAAAATGTGTCTAAACTATGTTAGTTTCATTAAAGAAAACGAAAATTTCTTAATTTGGAGTTAAGAAATGCTTTTTCCGCACTTTGTATAAATGCGGCAGGCATTTGCTTCTGTCTGGCGGATAACTTCTTCGGGTGAGATATCTTTTATACTGGCAATCTCTTCTACAACGTATTTAAGGTTCAATGATGAGTTACGTTTTCCTCTATTTGGAACAGGGGATAAATACGGACAATCTGTTTCAAGGACAATTCGTTCAAGGGGAATTTCTGAAACAACTTCTTTTAATTTTTTACTGTTCTTGAATGTGACAACACCACCGATACCGATGTAGAACCCCATTTTTATATATTCCTTTGCCATTTCCACTGAGTAAGAAAAGCAATGGATAATACCGTTTAAGCCTTTTGCATACTCTTTCATGATTTCCAAAGTATCCTGTGCGGCTTCACGGCTGTGAATGACAACAGGAAGATTTTTTTCTCTTGCAAGATTTAATTGTTTGATAAACCATTTTTTCTGGGTATCGCGGGACTCGTTATCCCAGTAATAATCTAAACCGATTTCCCCTACCGCAACAACTTTCTCATGGTCACACTGTTGTCTTAGCCATGTGAAAGTTTCATCGTTCAAACTTCCGACTTCGTCAGGGTGAACACCTACGGTTGCATAGATAAAAGGATATTTTTCCGCCAGTTCAATGGAATTTTGGCAGCCTTGCAAACTTGCACCGACATTTACGATTGTGCCGATGCCGTTGTCCTGCAGATGTGCCAGTAGTGTCTCTCTGTCTTCATTAAATTGCTCGTCATCATAGTGAGTGTGTGTATCAAAAATCATGTTAATCCTCCTTTATTTGTTATTTGGGGACGNNCGTCCCCAAATAACAAATACTGTGTCCCTAAATGAGAAATGCCCTGTCCCTTTTTGAGTTTTCCTGAGAAATACGTGGAAAAATTACTCGTTGGTTCTGCTTTTACTACAAGAATATAATTTTATACCATATGTGATTGCTCTTTTTTTTAAAATACTATATGAGGTATAGAATGTTGGATTTTTATAGTAAAGAAAAATTTTCTCTTAAAAAAGGGACAGGGTTATCTGAGAAAAGGGACAGGGTAAAGTTGTATCGGGGACGTAGTAAAATACAATTTTACTACGTCCCCGATATTAACAAATCTCCGCGCCGGCCGGCATCGTTTTCTCCGGTGTCATTAATGCAAGATTTCCTTCAGCATCTTCTGCACATAATAACATACCTTCAGATAATACGCCCGCTAATTTGGCAGGTTTTAAGTTGACCAGTACCATAACTTTTTTGCCAACCATTTCTTCGGCAGTATAATGTGCCTTGATTCCTGAAACAATCTGTTTTACCTGACTTCCGATTTTTACCTGAGAGCAAAGTAATTTCTTTGACTTTTTGACTTCTTCGCAGGCAATGATTTCACCAACCTGGAATTGCAATTTCATAAAGTCATCAAATGTGATTTCTTCTTTTGGTTCGATGTCAATCACATCATCTTCTTTTTCTTCCTGTACAGGCGGGTGAAGTTCCTCTACTTTTTTCATAACTTCTTCCAAATCTAATCTCTGGAATAAGATTTCCGGTTTGTCTGTTACATTTCCGCCGTTTAACTGTGCAAGGATTTTTTCTGCTGTTTCCGGCATGAAAGAAGAGAGTAATTCAGCACCTGCGGAGATGCTCTGGATTAAGTTGTAAAGTACAGTTTCCAGTCTGTCTTTTTTGTCATCTTCTTTTGCTAAAGCCCATGGCATTGTTTCGTCAATATATTTGTTGCAGCGTTTGAATAAGTTGAAGATTTCAGTGATAGCGTCTGCCACACGGAGTTTATCCATTTTTTCGTCCACTGCTTTTGGCGTGTTTTCTGTTATTGCTCTTAAGTCAGCGTCCACTTCTTCAGTTACGCCTTTGTCTGTTACATTTCCGCCAAAATATTTGTTTGTCATGGAAATTGTTCTGTTGACAAGGTTTCCTAATGTGTTTGCTAAATCTGAGTTCATGCGCTCTACCATTAATTCCCATGTGATAACACCGTCATTTTCAAATGGCATTTCATGAAGAACGAAGTAACGCACAGCGTCTACGCCAAACATATTTACAAGTTCGTCCGCATAGATAACGTTTCCTTTAGATTTACTCATTTTTCCATCGCCCTGTAATAACCATGGGTGTCCGAAAATCTGTTTCGGAAGCGGAAGGTCTAATGCCATTAAGAAGATTGGCCAGTAGATTGTGTGGAAACGGATAATGTCTTTTCCGATTAAATGTAAATCAGCAGGCCAGTTTTTGTTGAAGAACTCGTTGTTTTCTCCGTCACAGTCATATCCGATTCCGGTGATATAGTTTGTTAATGCGTCAAGCCAAACGTATACAACGTGTTTGGGATCAAAATCAACAGGGATCCCCCATTTGAAAGATGTTCTTGATACGCATAAATCCTGTAATCCCGGCAATAAGAAGTTGTTCATCATTTCATTTTTGCGGGATACCGGCTGAATAAATTCAGGGTGTGTGTTGATATGCTCGATAAGACGGTCAGCATATTTACTCATTTTGAAGAAGTAAGCCTCTTCTTGAGCCGGCTGTACTTTACGTCCGCAGTCAGGACATTTTCCGTCTACTAACTGTGATTCCGTGAAAAATGATTCGCAAGGCGTACAGTACATTCCTTCGTAGTGTCCTTTGTAAATGTCTCCCTGATCGTATAATTTTTTGAAAATTTTCTGTACCTGTTTTTCGTGATACTCATCAGTTGTACGGATAAACTTATCATAAGAAGTGTTCATCATATCTGCGATTTCTTTTACCTGAGCGGCAACGCCGTCAACAAATTCTTTTGGAGATACGCCTGCTTCTTCCGCTTTTAATTCAATTTTCTGTCCGTGTTCGTCCGTTCCTGTCTGGAAGAATACATCATATCCCTGACTTCTTTTGTATCTTGCAATTGCATCTGCAAGAACAAATTCATATGTGTTTCCAATATGTGGCTTGCCTGATGTGTAGGCAATGGCCGTTGTCATATAAAATTTTTTGTTTTCCATAATCTCTCTCCTTTTGTTTTTAAACGAAAAAAATCGCCTTCTCCAAATCCTAGAGAAGACGAGCATTACCCGTGTTACCACTTCTGTTTATCTCTGTCTCGCGACAGAAACCTCGATGGGTACGAATCCATACCCGCTCGCTGTAAAGGGCGAACCCATTATACCTTACAAACAGTATTTGCTCAGTACACCGCTCAGAAGCCATGTTCGGTTTCTTTTCACTTATCCCTCTCAGCATATCGGGAATTCTCTGTAAAGTTTACGGAAACTTACTCTTTTCGTCACTGCGTTTTCGTTATATCTGTAAAAATCGTAACATAGACCTGCTTTTTTGTCAATGATTCGGGATTAATCAGGCAGGGATAGATTGATTTTTATTGTGCCGGATATACGTAATTGGTATAATATGGGTATAAAAATATTTTTATGAGTGATTTGGGTTTAAAGGGTAAAAGGAATGATGAAATAAGGATATAAAGGAGGTATGATAAATGCAAGAGAAAAGAAGTTTAACAATTGTAACCATATCAACAATATTGTTCGGAATAATTTCAAAATGGTTGGTCGGTATACCTTATATGATGTGGGGACATTTTGATTTGCATTTTATTTTATCGCTTGTATTGTGGGTACTTTATTCAACTTCTTTATATGTTTCGTGGAAAATGGACAGCAGAAGTAATGAAAGTATGGTTAAAATAGGTCTTTATGGTCTTGGCTTTGGCATGATTGTTTCATGTATAAAAATGGGAATAGATGCAATCATTATACTAATGGTAGGGAGAACAAATAACCAAATCCTTTTAACATTTGCAATGGAAATAGGAATAGTATTGTTTGGAAGCATGATAATGATATTTTTATCTTGTATTTTACAAAAAAGAAAATCTGTATGGGATAAATCTTTAAATAAATATGCAGGTGTATTGGGCGGTACAATAGGGATTTATGCTATTGCTTTCTTTTATTTCTATTCAAAATATCAAGCATTAGCACCATACACAGATATACATTCTTTAACAGAAAGTGGGAATATCAATTTGAACATTATGTTGGGAATGGAAAGCGTAATGCAGTATAGCCGAACTTTTACAATGCTTAGTATGATTACCTATGTTATATTTTTTATCGTCTTTTGGATTATATTGCAAAAAGAAGGAGGTAGAAGTTATGAAAAAGAATAAGAAAATTTTAATCGGCAGTTTACTCGTTCTAACAGTATGTCTGTTAAGCGGTTGTAAAAAGGAAAAAGACACAGAGTTCCCGAAAGACAAACAAGGTTACCCAAAACATGATATTGTCCTCATCAATGGAAAAGAGTATAAACTGTCCGGTACGGAAAAAGAGATAGAAATGAAGTTACCGAAAGATGAAACACTTGAAATAAGTTTGCCACAGTACCAGCCGACACATTTTTGGTGTATGGAAGAAAACGTAACATTAAATGTTACGAATTATAACAAAAAAGAGATGTCTGTTCCCGAAAAGTTAGAAGGCGTAACATCAAATGTGCAGAATTTTTGCGTCAATGTTACGAAAGATAACAATGTTTCGTTTAAATGGGTCAATGTAAATGAGTGTGGAAAAACATTTGCGGAGAAAAAAGCAGATTACCTGCTCAAAATAAAAATTGTAAAATAATAGATTTCGATAGTATAACACCTTGCTTTTTTTCATACACTGTAAAAAAAGTAGGGTGAATTTTATGAAATTCTCTTTTACAAAAAAATCGAACCGAACACGTCATATTTCATTTCTCCTTGCCGTCTTACTAGCCGTTTCGCTGTTGGCAAATCATTTTATTCCAAGTTCCATTGACATCAATAAAACTTTTGAAAAGTTTACATTATCCTTATTTCAGCAGGAGGTTTCCGCAAATACAATTAATCTGCACTATACTTTACAAAATCCGGCAGAGTACGGTGTGTTGAATACTCCCGTTACTTACGGCGGTTTTTCGACAGATAAGGTATCTGCGATGGCGTCCGTGGAAAATTGTGAAAGCATATTAAAGAAATTTCCGTACAGAAAGTTATCCAAAGAAAACCGACTGACATATGACGTATTGGAATCCTATTTACAGTTGCAGAAGGAAGGGTGTAACTATCTTCTTTACGAAGAGCCGTTAAATGCAGTTACGGGCATACAGGCGCAGCTTCCGGTTTTGTTGGCGGAATATTCATTTACAAAAGAGGAAGATATAGATACATATCTGCAGTTGCTGGAAGCGACGCCGGATTATTTTGACGCGCTTATTGACTTTGAGAAGGAGAAAGCGGAAAAAGGGCTTTTTCTTTCTGATGAAGTTGCAGATTCCGTTATAGAACAATGTGAGTCTGTAGTTTCGCAGGGAAAACGGCATTATCTTTATTCTACATTTGAGAACAGGCTTGAAACGATTTCTTCTTTGTCTCAGGAGGAAAGAAAACAGTATCTTTTAGAAAATGAAAAAATGATTCAAAATCATGTGTTTCCTTCCTATGAGAAATTAATTCGAGAATTAAAAAGCATGAGAGGAAAAGGAGAAAAAATGACGGGAGTCTGTCATTTTCCTGATGGGAAAAAGTATTATCAATATATAGCGAAAAGAGAAACCGGTTCTTCTCGAAAAATTTCCGAATTGAAATCTTTAATTCAAAAACAGATGACGGAAGATTTGCTTGCAATCAGTCAGACAGGAGTGAGTACGGAAGCGTCAGCAACTGTTTTTTCTTTGCAGGATAATACACCGGAGTCTTATTTAAAAGATTTGGAGAAAAAAATTACAAAAGTTTTCCCGGCAGCGCCGGAAGTGGATACAGAAATTAAATTTGTTCCGACAGATATGGAGTCCTATTTAAGTCCTGCATTTTATTTGATTCCGTGTATTGACAATACGGAGAAAAACGTGATTTATATTAACCGCTCCCATGATATGGAAAAATTACATTTGTACACAACACTGGCACATGAGGGGTATCCGGGACATTTGTACCAGACAACATATTATGCTTCCCAAAATCCAAGTCCTATCCGTAGCCTTTTAAATTTCGGAGGATATGTGGAAGGCTGGGCAACTTATGCGGAAATGTGTTCTTATTACCTTACTCCGTTGGAGAAAAAACAGGCAGTTTTAGCACAGAAAAATAATTCACTTTTGTTGGGACTGTATGCGCGGGCGGACATTGGAATTCATTATGACGGCTGGTCTCTTCAGGATACGGTTAAATTTTTTTCAAAATACGGTATTCGTGAAGAAGAAACGATAGCGGAGATATATGAACTAATTGTTTCCACTCCGGCAAATTATTTAAAGTATTATGTAGGATATGTTGAATTTCTGGAGTTAAAAAAAGAAGTGGCAGGAAGAAAAGGGGAAGATTTTTCACAAAAGCAGTTTCACAAGGAGATACTGGATATTGGGCCGGCTCCTTTTTCCGTAGTGAGAAAGTATGTTTTGCAGGGAAAATAGCACTTCCTTTATTTTTCCTTAATAAAATTTCTATTTCTTTTATAGCTTGAACATATTTTAGACACATTTTTCCCTTATACTAAGAGTCAGATAGTTGATAAACAACTATCTCCCCCCCTCATAAAGTAAAATTTCACCTTGAGGACAACTTAAGGTGTACACTTTACTCTCATTCCTTTAAATAATGAACTAACATCAAGATGTTAACCCCAAAATAAAATGTTGATGTTAGTCAGCGAAAAGGTTGGATTTCTACAAAGTAGAAACCAACCTTTTTCGCTGTGTAAAAAAAATTAGGGATAAACGGAGGAAAAGCCGACATCTCAGATGTCGGCTGATTATGAAAAAGAAATTGAAAAGTTATAAAAAGTTTTTCTTAACTTTGAATTTAGTATATAAGAGCAATGTGTATATTTTGTGTTTTAAATTTGAACAAAATATGAAAGATTTAATTTCCTGTTGGCAAGTATGGAATTAATGCTCCCGCTACATTGCTTGCCGGCATTGTCTGTAACCATACACGACCGGGTCCGGTAATAATTGTATTGAAAAGTCCTTCGCCTCCGAACACAATATTTTTTACACCTTTTATTGTTTTAATATCCATTTGGCAGGAAGGCGTCATTGCAGCCAAATGTCCTGTGTCCACAACAATCTGCTGTCCCGGTTGTAATTCATATTCAATTACATGTCCGTCAAATTCAGCGAACATAGTTCCCTGACCGGATACTCTCTGTAAAATAAATCCTTCTCCGCCGAACAGACCGGAACCTAATTTTTTCTGAAAATGAACGGAAAGCTGTACGCCTGCTTCGGCTGCCAAAAAGGCGCTTTTCTGGAAAATCATTTCATTTCCCGGACTGATTTCAAATGCTTTTATAGAACCCGGAAAACTGGAAGCAAATGCGATTGTTCCGTTTCCACCCTGTGAGGTGTAAGTATTTTGGAACATAGATTCACCGGAAAACATTCTGCCGAATGCTTTTCCGAGACCGCCGTTTGTGCCTGTTTCCATAAGCATATTCGGTGACATCCAAGACATTGAGCCTTTTTCTGTAATCATTTTTTCCCCTGCCTCTAAATGACAGATAACAACCGGTAAAGTTTCTCCTTTGATTTGGTATTGCATAAGCATATCTCCTTTCTGGAATGAAAATTATAATCGTTTGCTTATATTATCGCTTAATGTGGCGAATTCCTGTAAAGTCAGAACTTCTCCGCGTACGCCGGCCCCTTTTCCAAGTTCTTCAATCGCCTCTGTAATCACATCTTTTGGCAGATGAATTTCAGGAGAGTTATTCAGCCCGTTGGCTAATGTTTTTCTTCTTTGGTTAAAGGACGCGCGTATAATTTTAAACATTAACTTTTCGTCCACAACGGAAATCGGAGGTTCTTTGTGTCGTTCCAGACGGATAACCGCTGAGACAACTTTAGGTCTTGGCATAAAACAGTTGGGCGGAACATTTGCGACAATGTATGGTTTCGCGTAATATTGTACGGCCAGCGATAATGCACCGTAATCTTTTGTTCCCGGTCCGACCTGCATACGTTCTGCAACTTCTTTTTGTACCATAACCGTAATACTCTCAATTGGTACGTTGCTCTCAAATAATCCCATAATAATCGGTGTTGTAATATAATATGGAAGATTTGCAACGACTTTGATCGGTCTGCCGTTGTTATGTTCCTGTGCCAAAGCACCTATATCTACTTTTAATACGTCATTGTTGATAATGGTAACATTATCAAATCCGCTCAAGGTATCGGATAAGATCGGAATAAGCGCCTTGTCGATTTCAACAGCGACAACTTCTCTTGCCGCAGAGGCGAGATACTGTGTCATTGTCCCGATGCCCGGTCCGATTTCCAATACAAAATCGTCTTTTGTAATCTCGGCGGAAGAGATGATTTTATCCAAAACATGAGTATCGATCAAAAAATTCTGTCCAAATTTCTTCTGAAAAGAAAATTGATATTTCTGCAATATTTCTATTGTATTTTGTGGATTGCCTAAAGTACATTTGGGCGTATTCATAAATTTCTATCTCCTAACATTTTTATCTTGTTACCAGTATAGCATATCATAACCTTACTGTGTGCAGGAAATTCGCTTTGTTTCAAGCCATTGATAAATGTCCTCATAGACGGTTTCCCGGTCAGTTTCATTTAAAATTTCATGACGGTCATCTTTATAAAGTTTTAGGGAAACGTCTTTTATACCGCCGTCTTTGTATTTTTGACAGACAGACGCAACACCTTTCCCAAAATCACCCACGGGATCGTCTTGCCCCGCCACGAAAAATACAGGAAGATTTTTTGGAATGCGATTAAAGTTTTGTTTCTTTGCAAGATGTTCCATTCCCCTGAACATATGATAGTAACCGTTTACCGTGAAAATAAATGTACAGCAGTCCTCACTTAAATATTTATCCACGTTTTCCGGATTGAGACTCAGCCAGTCCATCGGTGTGCGGGCGGGAGAAAATTTCTTGTTATATCCTCCGAACGCCATATTGTTTATGAAATGGCTTCGATAGCGCCAGCCTCTGAAAAACGCAATAAGTCTGCACAATATTTTTCCCGATTTTATCAGGAAAAGAGGCTGATTTCCCGTTCCCATAATAATTGCTCCGGAAAGCCCGTTTCCGTGTAAGGTGAGATACTGTCTTGCGAGAAAAGAACCCATACTGTGCCCAAGAAGAAAATAAGGAATGTCAGGGTACTTTTCCTGTGTGATTTGGCGTAACCGATGTATGTCGCCGATTACATATTCATTTCCTTTTTCCTCATGAAAATATCCCCAATCTTCGTTTGACCGTATGGATTTGCCGTGTCCTAAGTGGTCGTGTCCTACAACATAATATCCCTGTTCATTTAGAAAACGGGCAAATTCATCGTAACGCTCAATGTATTCCACCATACCGTGAGAAATCTGAAGTATGGCGGAAATACTGCCTTCGGGAATCCATTCGATTGCATGAATTTTTGTTTTTCCGTCCTGTGACGGATAATAAAAATGTTGTTTCATGAATCTTATCTGTCCTCCATGTTTATATACTCCCGATAAGGGCATAAAGGACGGTAAGCAGGACGGATAATTTTATCTACATTTTTTAACTCTTCTAAGCGGTGAGCGCTCCAGCCGACAATACGTGCAGCAGCGAAAATAGGAGTATACAGTTCTTTTGGAAGTCCGAGCATACCGTATACAAGACCACTGTAAAAGTCTACGTTTGCATTAACACCTTTGTAAATTTTACGTTTCTCACCGATGACTTCAGGAGCAAGACGCTCAACCATTTCATATAGATTGTATTCTTTTTCACGCCCTTTTTCGATGGCGAGACGCTTTACGAATCCTTTGAAAATGTCCGCTCTTGGGTCAGAAATGGAATAAATAGCATGTCCCATACCATAGATAAGACCTTTTTGGTCAAATGCTTTCTTATCTAATAAATCATTCAAATACTGACGAACGGCATCTTCATCTTCCCAGTCAGATATATGCTGTTTCATATCGTCAAACATTTGAGAAACTTTAATGTTAGCACCGCCGTGTTTCGGACCTTTTAAAGAAGCAAGCGCTGCCGCAATTGTTGAGTAAGTGTCCGTTCCGGAAGAAGTAACAACGTGTGTAGTGAATGTAGAGTTGTTACCACCACCGTGATCCATATGTAAAACAAGCGCCATGTCAAGTACGGTCGCCTCAAATTTTGTATACTGTTTGTCTTCCCGAAGCATCATCAGAATGTTTTCCGCCGTGGAAAGTTTTGGAGACGGCGCATAAATGAAAAGGTCATCTCCGCGTCTGTAATTGTAGGCGTGATAACTGTATACCATAAGCATCGGAAACTCGCTGATCAGATTCAGACACTGGCGCAAGACATTCGGAATGGAAGTGTCGTCCGCTTTCTCGTCGTAGGAATACAGATTTAAAATAGAGCGTGAAAGACTGTTCATCATATCTCTGCTCGGCGCTTTCATAATAACATCTCTGACGAAGTTAGGAGGAAGTGTTCTTCTTTCGATAAGTGTCTCGTGAAAATCACTTAACTCCTGTTGATTTGGCAGATTGCCGAACAAAAGAAGGTATGCCGCTTCCTCGAAACCGAAATGCTCCGCTTCCAAAAATCCTCGAACAAGGTCTTTGATATTGTAGCCGCGATAGTACAGATTTCCTTCACAGGGAACTTCTACACCGTCCACTTCCTTTTTGGCACAAACATCGGAAATGTTTGTAAGACCTGCGAGAACACCTTTTCCGTTTAAGTCACGAAGTCCTCGTTTTACTTCATATTTTGTATATAATTCTTTGTCGATAGCGTTATTTTGTTCGCATAGTTCGGCTAACTGCCGGATTTTCGGGGTAATTTCAAACAATACTTTGTCTATTGAATTCGCCATACATAAACTCCTTTCTCTGAAAAAATTTACTTAATTATACTAAATTGAGAATTATAATACAATTCCTAAGTGAACAAATTTTAAACTTTCTTAAGAATTTTCAAAGCTGGCTCTTAAAAAATCCATGTTAATCTTGTATACTACAAGGGAGGTGATGAAAATGTTTAATATTTTAGTATGTGATGATGACAAAGAAATTGTAGAGGCAATTGAAATTTACTTAAGACAGGAAGGATACAACGTGCTGAAAGCTTATGACGGCGAAGAGGCATTGAAAGTATTAAAAAGAGAAGAAAAAGTAGATTTATTAGTGATAGATGTAATGATGCCAAGACTTGACGGCATTCGGGCGACACTGAAAATACGTGAGGAAAACAGTTTGCCGATTATTATTTTATCCGCAAAATCAGAAGATGCGGATAAGATTTTAGGACTGAATGTAGGCGCAGATGATTATGTGACGAAACCTTTCAATCCGCTTGAGTTGGTGGCGAGGGTAAAATCACAGTTGAGAAGATACACAAAACTTGGAAGCACTGTTGTACAGAATAACAATACGGTGTATACGGTAGGAGGACTTTCCATTGATGACGATTTAAAGGAAGTAACCGTGGACGGAGAGCCTGTGAAACTTACTCCTATCGAATATAATATTTTATTATTATTAATGAAAAATCAGGGAAAAGTTTTTTCTATTGACCAGATATATGAAAGTATTTGGAATGAGGACGCGATTGGGGCAGATAATACGGTTGCGGTTCATATTCGACATATCCGGGAGAAGATTGAAATCAATCCGAAAGAACCGAGATATTTAAAAGTAGTATGGGGAGTTGGATATAAGATAGAAAAACTTTAGAAAGGGGTATTTATGAAGAAATGGTATAAATCAGCCTTTTGTAAAGGAATTTTAATATTGCTGGCAGGAATATCCGTTACGGTGCTGAGTATTTGTCTGTCAATCGGATTAGTTTATCCGGGACAGAATTATGAGGAACTGTTTACAAAAAAGACAGAGAAACATTATGAAGATGCAAGAGGATTTTCCAAACAGGTATGGAATGAAACCGGAGAACTGCTCAGATTTTTGGAGAGCAAAAATCTCCTCGAAAAAGACGGAAAAGAAGACTTAACACAGGCTGTCACAGTGGAAGACCTTAAAAATACAGGTGAACTAAAAAAGGGCGAGGGTGAATTTAGTTTTCGGCTGCAAGACTTATTAGACAGGTTAGATAGCGGTCAAAACGAAATCGTTGTCGCACAAAGGGAAGACGGAACATACCACTACATGGAATTTTCGGAATTTATCCATGCATCAAGACAAAATGAATATCTGTTTTCAAATGAGGCGGAAACAAAGAAGCAGCAGGAAGCAGCATTGAAATCAATGGAAGAGGGAATATATCTTCCGTCTGGTAAAGTACTGGATAAAGACGGTAATACGATTTATAGAGAAGTATGGTTTTATAATGAGCCGTTTGATGCGACCATAAAAACAACAGCGGGAAAAACAATGGTAGAGTTGGCGAATAACTCTGAGATATTTAACGGTTCTCTGGAACAGATGCAGGAAGCGTTAGACGCAATGAAAACGAGAGTTGCCTCTTTGAAGGAAGTATATGATTCCTATAAATCTTATTTTGCACAGGGAAATACAAACTTGTCCTATCTTTATGTGAATTATGACACAAAACAACTGGAGTCAAATCAGGAGGCTACATGGGAAAATGTTGGAAACGGATTGCCTAATATGCAGGAAATGGATAAATACGTTGTAGTCGCTCCAAAACTTGCGGATTGTTCCACAAATATGGCGAAAGACGGTGTGGCATTATCGGATTGGCAGCATATGGTACAGTCAAGTTTGAATTATCCGGAGAATTTCCGATTGATTATTTCCGTAGATACAGACTATCCGATTCAGGATTCTTTTTATAACTGGGCGGAATCTTATGAAAGATATGCTCCGTACGTAGACAGCGCCATTGTAATTGGAGCGGGAGCAGCTCTTATTTTACTGCTTTCAGTCATCTGGCTTACGGCAGTTGCGGGACGTTCCAATCAACAGGAAGAACTGGCGCTCACTCGATTTGATAAATGGAAAACAGAAATCTGGTTATGTCTGATTGGCTGTTTAGGTGCGCCGCTTGTGACGGAAGTCATCATGGCAATAGAATATTATCTGTATCAGATAAATAACTATGCGGAATCAGGGTATATGGAATCGTTGCGAAACGGAAGAATTAGCATTGCGGCATTTATGGGGATTGGCGCGGGCACATTTGCAGCAGGATTATTATTCCTTGTCGCCTACTTAAGTTTCGTCAGAAGAATTAAGGCGAGAAATTTATGGAAAAACAGTATTTGTAAATGGTTTTTACAGTCAGTTGCCTATATTTATAAAAATCGCAGCAGCATTACAAAAATTGTGTTCATCGGAAGTGGAATGCTCATTTTAAATCTGCTGATGACATCAAATTCCGGGTTCTTTATTCTTCTTGGAATTGCGGCTGATGTGTATGTGGTAATCAGAATAGCAAAGAGTAACATCGAGAAAGAAAAAATAAAAAAAGGAATTACCCGCATTGCAAACGGAGATGCGAAATATAAGATTTCTTCAGCGAAACTTTCAAAAGACAATCAGGAGATGGCAATGCAGGTCAATCGGATCGGTGAGGGTATTCAAAATGCGGTCGAGAAAAGTTTGAAGGACGAAAGACTGAAAACAGATTTGATTACAAATGTATCTCATGATATTAAGACACCGCTTACTTCCATTATTAATTATGTAGGCTTGCTGAAGCAGGAGAAATTTGATGATCCGAAAATACAGAGATATTTAGATATTTTAGATGCAAAATCTCAGAGACTGAAAACATTGACCGAAGATGTTGTCGAGGCGTCAAAAATCAGTTCGGGGAATATAAACTTAGAGTTTATTAACTTAAACCTTGTTGAAATGATACATCAGACTACGGGAGAGTTTACAGAGAAATTCGAGAAAAAGGATTTGCAGGCGGTAGTAAATATTCCGGAGGAGCCGGTTATCGTGCGTGTAGACGGGCGTCGTATGTGGAGGGTAATTGAAAATATTTACAACAATGCAGCAAAATACGCAATGCCTTCCACAAGACTTTATGTGGATATGGTGGCGAACGGTAAAATCGTTGTTCTTTCTTTGAAAAATGTTTCTGAATATCCGTTAAATATTACGGCAGATGAGCTGACGGAGAGATTTATCCGCGGAGATGTTTCAAGAAGTACGGAAGGAAGCGGACTTGGACTTTCCATCGCAAAAAACCTTACGGAAATGCAGGGTGGAAAATTCAAAATTTATATTGACGGAGATTTATTTAAAGTTACAATTACATTCCCTCAAATGCAGTCAACTGTTACAAAAGAGGGTGAAATGTAACGAAACTATAAAGAAAAGGCAAGGAATTATAAAATATTCCTTGTCTTTCTTGCGTTTGGGAGAGATACGCATTACAATATTATGTGATTAAAATTTAAAGAGGTATTTATGGAAGAAATCAGAAGAATTTTAGAAGAGAGTTTACATATAGATTTTATACAGGCAACAATCAGTAACCCTAAGAAGAAGGGTGGGATTATGAAGATAAAAGTCCGTCCGGTTATGGTGAAGGAAGAACTTTTATTTCAGTGCGAAATATTTGAAAACAATCAGGCGTTTCACAGAAATTATGTGAGAGAAGAGGCTGTTTCATATCTTGCAGAAATGATGGAGCAGTTCAAACAGATGCAATTAGAAACAAAACAAAGTCAGTATACGGTTTTAGTCAGCAAGAAGGGAAAAGTAACCGTTAAGAAGAAGAAGCAGCCGGGCTGCACAAAACAGGTTGATTTATCTCATAACCGTTCCAAGAAATATATTTTGGAAGAGGGAAAAAGGGTTCCGTTTCTGTGTGATTTGGGAGTGATGACACAGGAAGGGAAAATTGTCAGAACACGTTTTGATAAGTTCAGACAAATAAACCGTTTTTTGGAATTTATTGAAGATGTTTTACCACAGTTAGATAAGGACAGAGAGATTACCATTTTGGACTTCGGGTGTGGAAAATCTTATCTTACCTTTGCAATGTACTATTATTTGCATGAGTTAAAACAATACGATGTACGAATTGTCGGATTGGATTTGAAAAAAGAAGTTATTCGTCACTGCAATGAGTTGAGTGAGAAATACGGTTATGAGAAATTGAAGTTTTTGGAAGGGAATATTGCAGATTACACAGGTGTGGAAGAAGTTGACATGGTTGTGACACTTCACGCCTGCGATACGGCCACGGATTATGCGCTGGCAAAAGCAGTGGGCTGGAATGCAAAAGTCATTTTATCCGTTCCATGTTGTCAGCATGAGGCGAACAATCAGATAAAAAATGAAACGTTAGAGCCGATTTTAAAATACGGCTTAATTAAGGAAAGAATTTCCGCTTTAGTAACGGACGCCCTGCAGGCAGAGTATCTTGAACGGGAAGGATATGAGTCACAGATTTTGGAATTCATTGATATGGAGCATACGCCGAAAAATATTTTAATCCGTGCCATAAAGACAGGAAAGAAAGGAAAAAATGCAGATAGAATTGCTGACTGTGAGCAGCAGTTAAATCTTTCGCTGACATTAAAGAAACTATTAGATAACAAAGGGGAAGTATAAATGAAAAAAAAGATAATAATAGGGAGCGTGGCGGCTGTTATTGTCATTGCGGCGGCCGTTATTTTAGGCATGATTCTCAATAGGGGAACATCAGATAAGACAGAGGAGATGGGAGGAGCAACTCTTCCGATTGTTTCTTTTCAGGAAGGAGAGTATAAAATCAATTCTCTTTACGGCTATACGGACAGTATGGAAATTACATCGGTCAGGGATATGGTTTTGCCTATTTCTGTCGGAACAACAATAAAGGCGGACATACAGGGATATTCCGGAAAAATTAAATCATTTACTTATGAGATATGTACTTTGGACGGAAAAGAAAGTATTAAGCAGGAAACGATAAAGAAAGTAAAAGATACCGTTAATATAGAACTTGGAGATACGATTTCCGATGGGGAAGAAAAAGTATTGAAGATGAAATTAACGCTGGATAGCGGGCAAGATGTTTATTATTATACCCGTGTGTTGAAGGCGACAGAATTTCATGTGCAGCAGTGTTTGGAGTTTGCAGACGATTTTCACAAAAAAACATTCGATGCGGATCAGGTAAATGCATTAAAACCGAGATTGGAGCGTGGAAGTAATCCGAATCCTAGTTCTATCCAGAAAGTAACTTTAAATTCTGACATAAAACAGATCGGCTGGAGCGGGCTTAATCCTGAAATAGTCGGAGATGTTGTATGGCAGATTAAGGAAAGTACGGAGACGTACACTTCTATTTATTTAAAATCTCAGGTGAAATGTAAAGGGGAAGGAGATTCTGAAGACTTATATAATGTGACGGAATTTTTCAAAGTCCGTTTCCTCAAAGGAAAAGGTTCACTGGAAGACTATGAGCGTACGATGAACGAAGTTTTTTCGGGTGACGAGAGTGATTTCTCCGCAAAAGGGGTTGAACTTGGAATTGCCGGCGAAGAAATTCCATATATGGTAAATGAAAAAGAAAACATTATCTCTTTTGTACAGGAGAGAGAAGTGTGGAACTATAATAAAGAAAAAAATGAGATTTCACTTGTATTTAGTTTTGCTGACGGTGAGGAAGATGATATTCGCAGCAGAAATGATAACCATGAAATTGAGTTGGTTTCTATGGATAATAAAGGAAACACAACATTTGTCGTATGTGGCTATATGAATCGCGGAATGCATGAGGGAAAAGTCGGTGCGGGCATATACTATTTTAACAGTGAGAAAAACTATGTGGAAGAAAAGGCGTTTATCCCGAGCGAAAAATCGGGAGAGATAGCGGCAGAAGATTTGATCCAACTCGCCTATTACAGCGAAGAAGAAAACAAACTATATGCAATGTTTGAGGGAACGCTATACGAAATAAATTTGGAGACACAAAAACGTTCCGTGTTGGTAAAAAATTTGGAAGAAGGACAGTACGTCGTTTCCAATGACGGAAAATATATTGCTTATCAGTCCGACGGAAAACTGACCGAAGCAACGGAGATGACAATTCAAAATTTGCAGACCGGAAAAAAATATAAAGTAAAAGCAGAAAAAGGAGAAGTTATCCGTCCGCTCACATTTGTCATGGGAGATGCCGTTTATGGAATCGGTAAAAAGGAAGATATAGGGAAAAATGTATCGGGTAATCAGATTATTCCATTGTATAAAGTAGAAATCCGTAATCAAAAAAATAAGGTGGTAAAAACATATCAGGAAGATCAGTCATATGTTGTGAGCGCCAACACAGAGCATAATATGATTACGCTGGAGAGGGTGCAGAAAAGCGGAGATACATATGCAGGTATTACGCAGCACTATATCACAAACAATAAAGAACAGGAAGAACCGTCCGTAACAGTTGAAACATATACATCGGAAACAAAAGGAACGGTAACAAGACTGGAGGATAAAAAAGCCTCATCAGAAACAAAACCAAAAAGGCTTGTGCAAAAGCAGTTGGCAAAAGGAAAGCCGATAGTGATTGAATTTAATCTGGCAGATGAAGAAAACTGCTATTATGTGTATGGACGGGGAAAACTGCAGGGAATTTATAAGACGGCAGGAGCAGCCATTCTAAAAGCAGATGAGGTAAGAGGAGTAGTAGTTACTTCGCATCAGACAAAAGTCTGGGAGAGAGGGAACAGACAACTTAGATATAATATAGAAAATACATCTGCATTTTCAGTGCAACAGGGCGAAACTTCCCTTCAGGCTTGTCTAAGACAGTTGCTGGAGTATAAAGGGAAAAAAGTGAATGTGGCAAAAGAGATGCAGGACGGAAAATCCGTGATGGATATTTTAAATAAATATTCAGGCGGAGAAGCGGTTGACTTAAGCGGCTGCACCGTAGAACAGTTATGTTACATTATCGGAAAAGGAACTCCGGTTATTGCAATGACAGGAACAGACAGTGCTATTTTATTAGTGGGATATGATGATAAGATGATTACTTATCTAAATCCAAGTACGTCTAAAAAACCGACAGAGGCAATATCTGTAATAGAAAATATGGCAAAGGGAAGTCAGGGAACTTTCTTCGGATATGTAAAATAAAAAAGGGCGTCATGTGAGTATATCACATGGCGCCGTTTACGTTAAGAAACAGTTTTTTTATTTTTAAAAATAACATATTCGTATTTGGAAAGTGCCTTTAACACAATCATTCCAAGTACACCGCAGGAAATAATTTCTCCGATTCCCACCGTAAGCATCATAAATGGAATCGGAAGCGGTACTCCATATCCGTATGCCAAAACAAATGGTACAACAATAGTGTTGGCAATGATTGGCGGAAGTGGAGCGAACAACGAACTCTTTTTGCGCAGAGCATAAGTAAAGCAGGCTGCGACAAGAGTTGCTAAACTTCCGAAAATAATATCAGGAATGATTGCGCCACCTAATATATTTCCAATCAGACAACCGATAAACAATCCCGGAATGGCTGCCGGTGTAAAAAATGGAAGAATGGTGAGGGATTCGGCTATCCTGACCTGAACTTCTCCAAAGCCGAATGGTGCGAACACTACAGTCAACACCACATAGATTGCGGCAATCATTGCCGCCTGTGTCAAAAATGTTACTTTCTGGTTTTTCATATTCAATTCTCCTTTAGTTTTGTTTTACGAGTGGAAGGTCACGAACACTCGGTTTAAATTGCCCTTAAGACCTTGTTTTTCGGGTTTTGCAACGGGTAATAGTGTAGCATATTTCAATAGATTCTGCAAGTAGTAGTTGATTTCACATCTATCGCTATTTCTTAAGATTCCCAATTGCGATAAATTGGAAAATAAGGTATACTATAAAGAATAATGAAAATAATTGTCTGGAAGGATAATTAAATATAAAAAGGAGTTGGGGAAATGGAATTAGTAACAGTAAGAGAATTGTACAAGAACCGTGAACAATATTTAGATAAAGAAATTAGTGTTGGCGGTTGGGTAAGAAGTATTCGTGATTCTAAAACATTTGGATTTATCGTTGTAAATGATGGTTCATTTTTTGAAACATTACAGGTAGTATATCATGATACAATGGAAAATTTTGCGGAGATTTCCAAATTGAATGTAGGTGCGGCAATTATTGTAAAAGGTACATTAGTGGCAACACCACAGGCAAAACAGCCGTTTGAAATTCAGGCAACAGAAGTTATTGTGGAGGGAGCATCTGCACCGGATTACCCGTTACAGAAGAAGCGTCACAGTTTTGAATATTTAAGAACAATTGCACATCTGCGTCCGAGAACAAATACATTCCAGGCAGTATTTCGTGTTCGTTCCTTAATTGCATATGCGATTCATCAGTTTTTCCAGGAAAGAGGATTTGTATATGTCCACACACCAATTATCACAGGAAGTGACTGTGAAGGTGCGGGGGAAATGTTCAGAGTAACGACATTAGACATGGAAAATCTTCCGAAAAATGAAGACGGAACAGTAGATTACAGTCAGGATTTCTTTAACAAAGAAACAAGTCTGACCGTAAGCGGACAGTTGAATGGCGAAACATATGCGCAGGCATTCCGCAACATTTATACATTTGGTCCTACATTTAGAGCGGAAAACTCTAACACAACAAGACATGCGGCAGAGTTCTGGATGGTAGAACCTGAAATTGCATTTGCAGATTTAGATGATAACATGATGCTTGCAGAAGCGATGCTAAAATATATTATCAATTATGTATTGGAAAACGCACCGGAAGAAATGAACTTCTTTAACTCTTTCGTGGATAAAGGACTTTTGGATCGTTTACACAACGTGGCAAATTCAGAGTTTGCCCGTGTGACATATACAGAGGCTATCGAATTACTGGACAAAAATAACGATAAATTTGATTATAAAGTATCTTGGGGAGCAGATTTACAGACAGAGCATGAACGTTACCTTACAGAAGAAGTGTTTAAACGTCCTGTGTTCGTAACAGATTACCCGAAGGATATTAAAGCATTTTATATGAAAATGAACGATGACAACAAAACAGTAGCAGCAGTAGACTGTCTTGTTCCGGGGATTGGTGAAATCATCGGTGGAAGCCAGAGAGAGGACGATTACGAGAAATTATTGGCTCGTATGAACGAAATGGGATTGAAACCGGAAGAATATCAATTCTATTTAGATTTAAGAAAATATGGTTCTACAAGGCACGCAGGATTTGGTTTGGGATTTGAACGTTGCGTAATGTATTTGACAGGTATGTCTAACATCAGAGACGTTCTTCCGTTCCCAAGAACAGTAAATAACTGCGAACTTTAAGAGGAAGAATGGGGCGTGGGAAATTTGAATTTCCGCGCCCTTTTGTATAAAAATAAAAGAGGAAAAGAGTATGAATATTTTAGTAGTTGATGATGAAAGAGAAATAGCAGATGTAGTGGAATTATATCTACAGAGTGATCAGTATCACATTTTTAAATTTTATACAGGGCAGGAAGCACTCGACTGTATAGATAACACGAAAATTGACTTGGCGCTTTTAGACGTGATGCTGCCTGACATTGACGGATTTGAAATCTTGAAAAGAATCCGGGAAAAATATACATTTCCGGTAATTATGCTCACTGCGAAAATTGAATACATGGACAAAATAACAGGGTTGACTTTAGGAGCGGACGATTATATTCCTAAACCGTTTAATCCCCTTGAACTTGTTGCAAGGGTAAAGGCACAACTTAGACGTTACACACAGTATAATGACGTTGGGAAAAATGAAGGGGATATTATAGATTTTGGAGCGCTGTTTTTAAATAGAACATCGCACGAATGTGTCTATTATGATAAAGAACTGACGCTGACGCCGATTGAATTTGACATTCTCTGGCTGCTTTGTGAAAACAGGGGAAGAGTTATCAGTTCGGAAGAGTTATTTAGAACGGTATGGAAAGAGCAATACTATAAAAACAGTAACAATACTGTAATGGTTCATATAAGGCATTTGCGCGAGAAGATGAGTGAGCCGACAGGTAAGTCAGATTTCATTAAGACCGTATGGGGAGTTGGATATAAAGTTGAAGAATAAATACCGCAAATTAAAGTTGAGCGTTTTATTACAAACCGTGTTCGTAACGGCATTGACAGTTTTAGTGGGAGCGTTCCTGTTAGACTATGTCATTGATGGGGTATATAATGAGAGTTTTGGAAGGATTTTCGTAGATGTTTTGATGGACATGGGCGTAGAGCGGGAAACGGCGATAGCGTGGTATTGGAAGTTTATCGGGAACAATAAAGATTTGTTTATGATGGTAGGATTTTTATCGCTATTTGCATTGTTCTTTTACATTGCGCTATCACAAATGACAAAATATCTGCATCAGATTGAGGCGGGAATTGAAAATATTATTTCTGATTCTACAGAACCGGTACACTTAATTACAGAGTTAAGGCCGATTGAAAAACGTTTAAATAAAATTAAGGAAACACTTAAAAAGCAGGAATTGGAGGCAATCGAGGCGGAAAATAGAAAAAATGATTTGGTTGTTTTTCTCGCCCACGATTTAAAAACTCCGTTGACGTCTATTGTGGCATATTTGAGTATGCTTGATTCTCACCCTGATATGTCGGTGGAGGAACGTGCGAGATACACGCATATTTCGCTGGAGAAAGCAATACGGCTAGGAGAACTGATTAGTGAATTTTTTGAGATTACAAGATTTAATCTGCAAAACATCGAGTTGGAAAAAGTGAAATTGAATTTGAGTATGATGCTGGAGCAGTTGGCAGATGAATTGTATGGGGTTTTGCGTGAGAAAAATCTTATCTGTAAAGTGTATATGGAAGACAATCTGGTTGTAGAAGGGGATCCGGATAAATTGGCAAGAGTATTTGATAATATTTTAAGAAATGCGGTTACCTACTGTTATCCGGATACACTTATCGAGATTCAGGCGAAAGATATTGGGGATAATGTTGAAATTATATTTATAAATAAAGGAAAACAGATTCCGCCGGAGAAACTGGACCGGCTATTTGAAAAGTTTTATCGTGTAGATGATGCACGTTCAAGTTCTACCGGAGGGGCAGGACTGGGATTGGCAATTGCAAAAGAGATTGTAGAATTACATTCGGGAACAATTCGTGCAGAAAGTAATGAAGAAGAGACAAAATTTATTGTAAGTTTACCGAAAGGGGAAAAAGATGAAGTTTATTCACATAGCGGACGTACACTTGGGGGCAAAGGCAGACGCAGGAAAAAAATATAGTGCAAACCGCGGAGAGGAAATCTGGGAAAGTTTTGCAAAGATTATAGATATATGCGAGAAAAAAGAAACAGATTTGTTGCTTATAGCTGGTGATTTGTTTCACCGACAGCCATTGCTGCGAGAATTAAAAGAAGTGGATTATTTATTTTCAAAACTGACAAAAACGAAAGTTGTGTTTATAGCGGGCAACCATGATTACATCAAGTGGAATTCGTATTCTAGGACATTTCGTTGGAGCAAGAACGTATTTCCACTTTTAAGTGACCGTTTAGGGTGTGTAGAGTTTAAAGAACATGAAACGGCAGTATATGGTTTCAGTTATTATCAGAGGGAAATTACAGAAAGAAAATATGCGAAAGCAAAAGCATGGAAGAAACAAAAAAATGAAATTCTTTTGGCACACGGCGGAGATGAGAAGCATATACCTATTAATAGAAATGAATTAATTTCTTTAGGATATGATTATATTGCTTTTGGACATATTCATAAACCGATTACTATCGAAGAAAACAAAATAGTTTACTCTGGAGCGCTGGAACCTATTGACAAAAATGATGTCGGTTTACATGGCTACATAGAAGGAGAGATAGAGGACGGAAAAGTTCAGACAAAATTTGTACCGTTTGCCATGCGTGAATATGTGCATATGCATCTGGAGATAGACGATACGGTAACAAATATGCAGTTGAAGGAAATCATACGGGATAGCATAGAGGAGAGAGGAATAAAAAATATTTATAAAATTCTTTTGTGTGGTTTCAGAAATGCCGACATAGAGTTTGATGTTTCCAATACAGATCCATTTGGCAATATATTGGAAATTGTAGATGAGACGAAACCGGCATACCGATTTGAAAAGTTAAAAGAAAAAAATAAAGATAATCTGCTTGGAAAATATATTGAGAGTATAGGTGATTGCGAGTCAGACAGTTTGGAATATATGGCTCTTTATGAAGGTGTAGAGGCACTTTTAGAAACGAAGAAGGGATAACAGGGAATGAAGTTACTGGAAACAATTATAAAGAATTTCGGAAAGTTTTCAGGAAAATCGTGGGAATTTACTGAAGGAATAAATGTGATATATGGCGAAAATGAGTCGGGAAAAACAACATTGTATACGTTTATCAAAAGTATGCTTTTTGGTTTGGAAAGGGGAAGAGGACGTGCGTCTTTAAACGATGAATTTAGTCAGTATGAGCCGTGGGAGAATCCCAATTTTTATTCCGGAATACTGCGCTTTTCTTGTGGAAACAGAAACTTTCGTTTGGAAAGAAATTTTGATAAATATTCAAAAAGTGTCACATTGATTTGTGAAGATGACGGGGAAGAATTGTCTGTTGAACAGGGTGACCTGCAGGTTCTTTTGGACGGGCTTACGCAAGATGCCTTTGAAAATACAGTTTCAATCGGACAACTGAAAGTAAAGACAGAGCAGAGTCTGGCAAACAGACTTCAGGATTACGCGACAAACTATTACACAACCGGGGACGGTGAAATGCACCTGGAAGAGGCGCTAAAATATCTGAATAACAAGAAGAAAGAAGTGGAAAAACAATTCAAGGAAGAATTGATGAAAGAGGACAGGAGAAGAGAAGAAATTGCGTTGGAATCTTCGTATGTCTGGAGAGATATTCACAAGATTGAGCAGAAGTTGGAGGCCGTTGATGAGGAAATACGGGTAAAAGAACTTCAGGAAAAGAAGACTTCAGAAAAGCCGAAATGGAGAGTTCACCCGATAGAAGTGTTGGGAATGTTTGCCGTACTCTTTGCAATTTTTGTTTTGATTCCCCGCCCGTGGAATTATCTCATCGTTATTGTAGGCGCATTGGCTGAAGGCATTTACGTTTGGAACAGAACAAAAGAGGGCAGAAAAAAGGAAGAGTGCATTGAAAATGAGAATGCCATACGAAAATTGCGGTGGGAAAGAAATCATGTTTTTGAGGAGTTGAAAGAGAAACAGGTGCAGCACAGCAATCTGGAAGAGCAGTTGGAAGAACTTCAGGAAGAACAGGAGGAGCATAAAGACTGGAAACGGAAAAAAGAGGCGCTTGACCTTGCATCTGCAAAATTGATTGAAGTTTCCAGACATATGCAGAAAAGTCTCGGACAGGCATTAAATGAAAGGACATCAGAGATTATCAGCCGGATAACAGGCGGAAAATATACACGCTTATTTGTGGAGGACAATCTTAAAATAAGCCTTTTGACGAAGGAAAGAAAAATTCCGCTTGAGAGAGTGAGCAGGGGAACGATAGAGCAAATTTATTTTGCACTCCGTATGGCGTCCGTGGAAATTATGAATGAAGAAGAATTTCCGGTGATTTTAGATGAAACATTTGCCTTTTATGATGAAAAGAGATTACAGTATACGTTGAAATGGCTGGCGGAAAATAAAAAGCAGGTATTACTTTTTACATGTCAGAAACGAGAAGAAGAGTTGTTGAAGAAAATGGAAATTCCATATACATATTATCAGTTTTAGATGCGTTCTCCGTTGCGATATTTTTCAACAATGTGCTGAATACGTTCGTTCGGGCTTAAGATTGAACTGAGAGAACCGTCATGATTTAATGTGTCGATGATTAAAGCGATATATTTGCTCATATCACAGTTGATATAATATGGTTTACTCAATAATTCAGGTGTCTGGTAAATTAAGTTTGTTGTTAAGATACCATGAATAATACCGTCCTCATATGCTTTATCAAATTTTGCAAGACCGTTTGTAAATAAACCAAATGTCGCAGCTGCAAAAATACGTTTTGCTTTTCTTCTTTTTAATTCAGTTGCAACGTCAATGATACTGTCTCCGGAAGAAATCATATCGTCAATGATAATAACGTCTTTTCCCTCTACGTCAGAACCTAAAAATTCATGAGCAACGATTGGGTTACGTCCGTCTATAATCTGCGTGTAGTCACGGCGTTTGTAGAACATACCCATATCAAGACCAAGAACGTTGGCAAGGTATACTGCACGGCTTGTACCGCCTTCGTCAGGGCTGATTGCCATCATATGTTTGCTGTCAATCTGTAAATCAGGCACTGCGCGGAGAAGTCCTTTGATAAACTGGTAAGTCGGGCGGATTGTCTCAAATCCGCTAAGCGGAATTGCATTCTGTACACGAGGATCGTGAGCATCGAAAGTAATGATGTTGTCTACGCCCATATGAACAAGTTCCTGCAGAGCAAGAGCACAGTCCAGAGATTCGCGGCTGCTTCTCTTATGCTGGCGGCTTTCGTATAAGAACGGCATGATAACGTTAATTCTACGTCCTTTACCACCAATAGCAGCGATAATTCTCTTTAAATTCTGGAAATGGTCATCAGGTGACATATGATTTGTGTGACCTGAAAGTGAGTAAGTTAAACTGTAATTGCATACGTCAACCATAAGATAAAGGTCTTTACCTCTTACGGATTCGTTGATAATACCTTTAGCTTCTCCTGAGCCAAAACGTGGTACTTTGGCGTCGATAAGGTAAGAATCTTTTTTGTATCCCGTGAAAACTTCAGATGCAGAGAAATCTTTTGTGCTTTCATTACGCCATTTTACAAGATAGTCATTTACCTTATTTCCTAACTCCTGGCAGCCGTCAACGGCGATAATGCCAAGTGCTCCTACAGGGATATTTTCTAAGTTGCGTTCTTTTCGGTGTAACATTAGTTTGCCTCCATATTCATTAGTTTCTTTTTCAGGCGAATGTCATCGCCTATGAGTTTTAAAAGTTTATAGTTACTTGTGATGCGGGAGAATGTGCGCTGTGAATAATAATCCGAAAAAGTTTCCAGTGCAAGATTTGTAGAAATAATTGTGGATTTCTTTTTCAGCAGGCGTTCATTCAGGCATAAAAATAATTGTGAAGTAGTAAATGAATTGGATAATTCAGTTCCTAAATCATCAATAATTAACAAATCACAGTCGAAGATATGAGAGTTCATCACTTCGGCGGTTTCATCTCTTCCGAATTTACTCTTTTCGAAAATGTTAAAGAGTTCAAATGCGGTAAAATAAATTACGGAATAAGATTTATCAATGAGTTCTTTTGCGATGCAGTTGGATAAGAAAGTCTTGCCAACTCCGGTATCTCCATAGAGAAACAGGTTTTCAAAATCTTCTCCAAATCTATTCACAAAATCAAGGCAGGTCTGATGTGCCTTTCTGATAGCGGCTGATGATGAAAGACCGCTTTTTGCATCGACAAAATTATCGGAATAGTAATCAAAAGAAAAGGTATCAAAATTTTCCTTTTTCAGAATTTCTTTCAGATTGGATTGTGTATACAACAGATCAATAGCTGCCTGTTTAAAGCAAATACACTTTTCATTGCCAATATATCCGGTATCCTTACACAAAGGACATTCATATACCGGTTCAAGATAATCTTCGGGATAGCCGCTTTGGGTAAGTAAATCTGTCTTTTCCTGACAAAGAGAATTCAGTTTTACGCGAAATTCTTCTAAGGCGCGGGAATCACCGTCAAGTAACTTGCGGGCGTATTTAACCCCAAGCATAGAAATAGAATCCTCAAGTTCTTTGAACTTGGGAATCTTTTCATAAATTTCATTATAGCGTTGCGTCAAAATATTCTGACTGCGCAACTGTTTCTGCTCATAGTTACGCATAATCATATCATGTTGAGCGTTTCTTAATGCCACGATACTCTCCTTCTTTTATTGGCTTAAAAGTTGTTTTTCTAAAGAGTCGTAATCATACGTACGACCTTCAAAGTTATTAAATTTATTCTTTATCACAGGTTTTGTCTCTGCTCTTCTGCGGACAACAGTCTGGCGGTGAGCAGAATCCAAACGCTGCAAATCAGAAAGATGATGCACGTTTGATGCAATCCATTTCTTCAAAATAGAATCTGTATATTCAAAACTCGGCTGATGCAATTTAGCCATTGTGCGGTTGCATGCCTCGATAATTAAATCTAAACTAAATCCGTATTCTTCCGTCCACTTCTTAATATATGCCAGTTCCGGTGTGGCAGCGGCACGCCCTTTAATTCCGAAAGCGTTCAAGATAGAATAGCAGTTTTTGTTATAAAATTTTGAACTGTTTCTAGCCTGCTCCACCGTAGTAATATGTTCTTCTGACCAGGCAAGAGCCACTTTCTGAATGTAATGAATACTCTTATGACCGTTCTCCACACAATATTCAATTAAGTATTCTACTAAATCTGCAGAAAAATGCAAGGTGTCATAAAAATATGTAATGGCTTCAATGTCCGTGCCGGACAAAGTTTTTCCAAGATACTGCTCAGCAATGAAAAGCAAAGACTTCAATTCTTTGCGGTTTTTAAACTGTTCAATGCTGGAAGCCTTTGCCACAGGTTTCTCCTCTGCTAATTCTTCCTGAATGACAGGGGAAGATTCAACAATCGGTTCAGGTTCTTCCACGATAACTTTCTCATGGACATCTTCATGATTTCCGCCCATACTGATGCCGTCAATTTCATTGGAGGAATCATAAGTAAGAGAAATGAGTCCCTCTTTTTCCCAATATTTCAAAGCACGCAAAATATCTTTCTCCGTATTTTCAAGACAATCAGCAATGGTAGAGATTGTCATGGTAGTGCAAGGATTCTGCAAATGGCGAAGTAAAAATAAATATACCTTCACATACTCCCCGTTTGCCTGTGCCATATAATTGTCTATAAAATTATTCTCAATCCATGTGGAATTCATCTGAAGATGATTGTGTAATTTTAATGCTTTCATTGTATCTTTACCCCTTCAAAAAGTAAGTTCTTCTTCGTTCGTATGCGTATTATAACACTATATCTGCATAGGACAAAGAACTTTTCGGTGGAAAACTTGGCTTTTTTGTGGATAAAAAAATTGTGGATAATGTGGATAACTATGTGGAAAGTAACGATTCTCCAATGTTTACAACGTCTCCCGCACCCATAGTTATCAACAAATCATCGTGGATACAGTGTTTAAGAACAAAGTTTTCCACAGACTTAAAGTCAGGAAAATAGTGTGCATCAGTTCCCAATTTTTTAATTTCTTCTGCGAGAAGTTCCGAGGACATACCTAAAGTGTCGGTCTCCCTTGCCGCATAAATGTCGACGAGAAGAACATGATCAGCAAGAGAAAGCGCCTCCGCAAATTCGTGGAAAAATGCTTTCGTTCTCGTGTAGGTGTGGGGCTGGAAAATACACCAGGTTTCTCTGTGCGGGTAATGTTTTACAGAAGAAAGTGTCGCCGTAATTTCTGTCGGGTGATGTGCGTAATCATCAATAATTGTAAATCCGTTCAACTCTCCTTTATATTCAAAACGTCTGTCCGTTCCCGAGAAAGACAGAAGTCCCTTCTTGATGGATTCCAATGGTACATTAGTGAGTTCACCTACTGCAATGGCAGAAAGCGCATTGGACACATTGTGTTCCCCTGTCACGGAAAGAGAGATGCGGTCTGCAAACTCTCCAAAACGGTAGAAATCAAAAGAAGTACAGCCTGTTTCGTTGTAACTGATATTTTTTGCGCTGTAGTCATAATCACCGTGAAGGCCATAAGTAAGTATACGACAGGTCAGACCGTCTGTGATGGCTTCGATTTTCTCGATTTCCCCGTTAATAATTAATGTGCCTTCTTCATTTTGAGGGAGTAACTGTGCGAAACGGTGGAAAGACTGACGAATGTCATCAATATCTTTGAAAAAGTCCATATGGTCCTCTTCCACGTTTAAAATAATGCTGATTTTCGGAAGAAAATGCAGGAAACTGTTTGTGTATTCGCATGCCTCCGTAACGAAAACGCCTGAATTACCGACACGGATATTTCCGTTGATTGCTTTTAGAATACCTCCTACGGAAATGGTAGGATCCTTTTCACCCTCTAAGAGAACGTGGGATAACATGGAAGTTGTTGTTGTTTTTCCGTGTGTTCCCGAAACAGCGATTGGACATTCATAGTTTGTCATCAACTGCCCGAGAAGTTCGGCTCGGGATAGCATTGGAATGTTTTGGCGCACGGCTTCCGCAAATTCTTCATTATCTTCGTGAATGGCAGCCGTATAAACGACAACATCAATTCCATCTATAATATTAGATGCTTTCTGACCGTAAAAAATTGTTGCGCCTTTTCCCGCGAGATGGTCGGTCAGAGCAGATTCTTTATTATCGGAACCTGAAACGGTAAATCCTTCTTTTAATAAAATTTCAGCCAAACCGCTCATACTAATTCCGCCGATGCCGATAAAATGTACATGGATTGGCTTCTTAAAATCAATTTTATACATAAATATGCTCCCCTATTTTTCTTTTTTTTCATTTTTAAACATATTTTATAGTCTACCCTTATATTATAACTATTGTAGGATAAAATGCCAAGCCATTTCTTTTTGTGAGTTTTGTATGAAAAAAGAAAAAAAGAAGAAAAGAATCTGTAAATATTGTTCACGAATGGGTTTGTGTATGCTATAATAAGATTATTATTACTGGAAGGGGCGATGACATGATAAAAAAAGAAATGATAGCAATGCTTTTAGCAGGTGGACAAGGCAGCAGACTTGGAGTTCTGACTGCAAAAGTAGCGAAGCCGGCCGTCTCATTTGGCGGGAAATACAGAATTATTGATTTTCCGCTGAGCAACTGTATCAACTCCGGAATTGATACGGTAGGAGTATTGACACAATATCAGCCATTAAGACTAAACACGCACATCGGAATCGGAATACCGTGGGATTTAGACCGCAATGTGGGAGGAGTAACCGTACTGCCGCCGTATGAAAAGAGTACAAGCAGTGAATGGTATACGGGAACGGCAAACGCCATTTATCAAAATTTAGATTATATGAGTGCATACAATCCGGACTATGTATTGATTTTATCCGGAGACCACATATATAAGATGGATTATGAAGTGATGTTAGATTTTCATAAAGAGAATAATGCGGATGTTACGATAGCGGCGATGCCTGTACCTCTGGAGGAAGCGAGCCGTTTTGGAATTGTAATTACGGACGATGAAGGTAAAATCGAAGATTTTGAAGAGAAACCGGCACAGCCTAGAAGTAATCTTGCTTCTATGGGAATTTACATATTCAGCTGGCCTGTATTAAAAGAGGCATTGCAGGAACTGTCAAGCCAGCCAAACTGTGACTTTGGAAAACACATTATTCCATACTGCCACAGTAAAAATCAGAGATTATTTGCTTATGAATATAATGGATATTGGAAGGACGTAGGAACATTAAGTTCATATTGGGAAGCAAATATGGAATTGATTGATATTATTCCTGAGTTTAATCTGTATGAAGAGTTTTGGAAAATTTATACGAATTCCGGAGTGCTTCCGCCAAACTATGTCTCAGAGCAGTCCGTCATAGAGAGAAGTATTATCTGTAACGGGGCAAGTATTTACGGTGAAGTACATAATTCCATTCTCGGCTCAAGAGTACGAATTGGAAAAGGAGCAATTATCAGGGATTCCATTATTATGAATGAAACGGAAATTGGCGAAAACTGTGTAGTGGATAAGGCGATCATTGCTGAAAACGTTAAAGTCGGCGACAATGTCACAATTGGAATCGGAAGTGATATACCGAATAAAATGAGACCGGATATTTATAATTCGGGATTGACAACAATAGGAGAAAAGAGCGTAATTCCGTCCGGTGTGCAGATTGGGAAAAATACCGCCATTAGTGGTGTGACATCAAAAGAAGATTACATAGGTGGAGTGCTTGAAAGTGGTGAAACATTAATAAAGGCAGGTGAGAGATAGTTATGAGAGCAGTAGGTATTATTTTAGCAGGTGGTAACAATAACAGAATGAAAGAACTGACGAATAAACGTGCGGTTGCGGCAATGCCTGTTGCGGGAAGTTACAGATGTATTGACTTTGCATTGAGCAATATGACAAATTCCAACATACAGAAGGTGGCAGTGTTGACACAGTATAATGCAAGGTCTTTAAATGAGCATATGAATTCGTCAAAATGGTGGAATTTCGGAAGAAAACAGGGCGGTCTGTATGTATTTACTCCTACCATTACAAAGAACAACGGATACTGGTATAGAGGAACAGCGGACGCAATCTATCAGAACCTTGATTTCTTAAAGAAATCACATGAACCATATGTCATCATTACTTCAGCAGATGCAGTTTATAAGTTAGACTATAACGAAGTTTTGGAATATCACATTAAAAAACAGGCAGATATTACGGTTGTATGCAAAGACTTGGAGCCGGGTGATAATCCGAGACGTTATGGAACAATCAAGATGAATGAAGACAGCCTGATTGAAGAGTTTGAGGAGAAGCCGATGCTGGCAAAATCAAGAACGATTTCAACGGGAATCTATGTACTTCGCAGAAGACAGTTGATTGATTTGATTGAAAAAGCGGCAGAGGAAGAGAACTATGATTTTGTAACCGACATTTTAATTCGCTATAAGAATGTGAAGAAGATTTACGGATATAAGATTAAAAATTATTGGAGCAATATTTCGACGGTAGATGCTTATTACAAGACGAATATGGATTTCCTGAAACCTGAGATAAGAGAGTATTTCTTCCATGAATTGCCGAGAGTATATTCTAAAGTAAGTGATTTGCCGCCGGCAAAATATAATCCGGGGGCAGTTGTGAAAAACAGTTTGGTAGCAAGTGGAACTATTATCAATGGTACAGTTGAAAATTCCATTCTATTTAAAAAAGTATTTGTTGGAAATAACTGTATTATTAAAAACTCAATCATTCTGAATGATGTGTATCTTGGGGATAATACATATATTGAAAACTGTATTGTGGAAAGCAGAGATACGATTCGAGCCAATACCCGCTATATCGGTGAGGACGGAGTGAAAGTTGTAGTAGAAAAAAATGATAGATATACATTATAATTAAGGAGGCCAAAGATATGCAGATTACAGATGTACGAGTAAGAAAGGTAGCAAAAGAAGGAAAATTAAAAGCGGTAGTGTCAATTACCATGGACGAAGAATTTGTAGTACATGATATCAAAGTAATTGAGGGAGAAAAAGGATTATTTATCGCAATGCCAAGTAAGAAATCATTAGATGGGGAATACAGAGATATTGCACACCCAATTAATTCGGAAACAAGAGACAGGATACAGAGTACAATTTTAGCAAAATATGAAGAGGTATTACAGGAAGAACCTGAAGTTGAAGAAGTTGTATAAAGTTTAGCAGGGAGAAAGTGTCACGGAATCGAAAAGAGATTTTGTGACACTTTTTTATGTAAATTGTGTATAATAGATAAAAAATGAAAGGAAGCAGGAATGGATATAAAAGATTACATTGTGTACGAAGATGAACATTTGCTTGTCTGTCATAAACTACCTAAAATAGCGACTCAGACAAGCCGAATCGGGGAAAAAGATATGGTGAGCCTGCTGAAAAACTATTTACATCAGCAGTCGTCAAAAAAACAGGAACCGTATCTTGCCGTTATACATCGCCTGGACCAAATGGTAGAAGGGCTGCTTGTATTTGCAAAAACACCTTTTGCGGCAAAAGAGTTAAGCAGACAGTTGCAGCAAAAAGGATTTGGAAAGGAATATAGGGCGGTTGTCTGCAAAACTCCGCAGCAGCAGGAGGGAACACTTGTCAACTATATGGTAAAAGATAAGCGTTCCAATACTTCTCGCGTATGCGGTGAAAATGAAATGGGAGCAAAAAAAGCAGTATTACACTACAAAGTGACGGAAGAACAAGGCGACGGGACAGCGGTGTTACATATTTGTCTGGAAACAGGCAGACACCACCAGATAAGAGTACAGTTGTCAAATATTGGTTGTGGAATTATGGGTGATGCGAAATACAATGCGGGCAATTATGAGCAGGAGAAGTGGGATAAGATTGCCCTCTGTGCGTACAGGCTGCGGTTTGTACACCCAAAGACAAAGAAGGAAATGGTATTTGAGTTGGAGTAATTATATAGCGTTTTTTAAGGAACTCTGATATAATATAACTTATAGAATTCCTCTGCAAACGGAGGAAACTGAATGAAGAAACAATTAAAGAACCTTACAATTAAAGATAATTTTATGTTTGCGGCAGTCATGTTAGATAAGGAAAACTGCAAAGGCTTTTTGGAGAGAGCGTTACAGATAAAAATCGACCATGTAGAAGTCTGTACGGAGAAAAATATTGTCTATCACCCGGAATATAAAGGCGTGCGTTTGGACGTATATGCAAAAGACGAAAATAATACACGTTATAATGTAGAAATGCAGGTGTCTTCTCAAAGTGCTTTGGGATTGAGAAGCAGATATTATCAGAGTCAGATGGATATGGAGATGTTATTGTCGGGGTGTGAATATTCCGAACTTCCGAATAGTTATGTTATTTTTATTTGTGATTTTGATCCGTTTGGCGAAAAGAAATATAAATATACTTTTGCGATGGAATGTACAGAAATTAAGACGGTTGAATTACAGGATAAAAGAAATATCGTATTTCTAAGTACAAAAGGTGAGAACGACGCGGAAGTCCCGAAAGAACTTGTGCGTTTCTTAAAATTTGTAAAAGCAGATTTAAAGGAAAGTCAAAATGACTTTGAAGATGAATATGTAAGGAAAATACAGGAATTTGTGAAGCATATTAAACAGAATAGGGAAATGGAGGAAAAATATATGCTTTTTGAAGAATTGCTGAAAGATGAAAGAGAAGTTGGAAGGAAAGAAGGATTGGAACAGGGACGTAACGAAGGCATTTCTGAGGGAAGAAACTTGGGAATGTCTGAGATTTTGAAAATGTTTTTATCTAAATTTGATATACTTCCAAAAGAACTTCAGAACAAAATTTCTGAAGAAGAGGACGAAGAAATTTTAAAATACTGGATACGGATTGCAAGTGAGGTAAAATCATTAGATGAATTTATTTCTAAAATGTAAATAATCTCTTCTAAAAATTCAAATCTATTTACCGCAAATCCGAGCGTAAGGGTTTGCGGTTATAAGTAAACAAATCAATGCCGGTTCAGGCAGATATTCAATGAGAAAGCGGAGGAATTCTATAATATAACTATACTTTCAGGTTACGGACTTGACAAAGATGTGCATTTCCCGTAAAATTACGGATAGTTATACAGATTGGCGATGAAAAGGATTAGTATATATAGAAGAAGTTACAGAGAGGAAATTTATGGTGGAATATTTCTACGGGCGCTATATAGAACCTGCCTTCGAGCTTTGTATGAAAATACAACGTATCTCTGCGTTAAAGGGAAGAAAGTGAATTATGATAAACAGGTATATGTTGTCATAATTAATTAGGGTGGTACCGCCGAGTTTTTCGGTCCCTTTAGGGAACGAAAAATCCGGCGTTTTTTGTTTCCGTAAACTATCAAATGAAGTAGTAAAAAGGAGAGAGTGCTATGGCAAAAGAAAAGAAATTTGTAGAAGCGATTACTTCCAGAGATGAAGATTTCGCGCAGTGGTACACAGACGTAGTAAGCAAAGCGGAGTTATGTGACTACACAGGAGTAAAAGGCTGTATGGTTTATCTGCCAAACGGATATGCAATCTGGGAGAAGATTCAGGCAGACCTAGATAAAAGATTTAAAGAAACAGGCGTAGAAAACGTATACCTTCCAATGTTGATTCCGGAAAATCTTCTTCAGAAAGAAAAAGATCATATTGAAGGATTTGCACCGGAAGTTGCCTGGGTTACACATGGAGGAAATGAACCGCTTCAGGAGAGAATGTGTATCAGACCTACATCTGAAACATTATTCTGTGACCATTGGAGCAAAACAGTACAGTCTTACAGAGACCTTCCAAAGATTTGGAATCAATGGTGTTCAGTACTCCGCTGGGAGAAAACAACAAGACCGTTCCTGCGCTCAAGAGAGTTTTTATGGCAGGAAGGACACACGATTCATGCAACATATGAGGAAGCGGAAGAAAGAACAATTTTGATGCAGAAGATTTACAAAGACTTTATTGAAGAAAGTCTTGCAATCCCACTTGTTGCAGGTAAGAAGACAGACAGTGAAAAATTTGCAGGCGCGGAAGACACTTATACCGTTGAAGCATTGATGCATGACGGAAAAGCGTTGCAGGCAGCGACAAGTCATTTCTTCGGAAGCGGATTTGCAGATGCATTTGACATTAAATATTTGGATAAAAACAATGAGTTGCACAGCGTATATGAAACGTCTTGGGGCTTAACAACAAGAATGATTGGTGCGATTATTATGGTACACGGAGATGACAGCGGACTTGTTCTTCCACCAAGAATTGCACCTGTACAGACAAGAGTAATTCCAATTGCTCAGCATAAAGAAGGTGTTCTTGAGAAAGCAACAGAACTTATGAACACATTAAAAGCGGCAGGATATGCTGTCAACATGGACAGTTCAGATAAGAGTCCGGGGTGGAAATTCAGTGAGCAGGAAATGCAGGGAATTCCAACACGTATTGAAATCGGGCCAAAAGATATTGAAAATAATCAGGTTGTCGTTGTACGACGTGATACAAGAGAAAAAATTGTTGTATCTTTAGATGAAATTACAACAAAATTAGGTGAGATTTTGGAAACAATCCAGAAAGATATGTTTGATAAAGCAAAAGCATTCCTTGATTCTCATATTGATACAGCGGTTACGATGGACGAAATGATTGAGAAATCCCAGGAAAACCGTGGGTTTATCAAAGCTATGTGGTGTGGAGATGAGGCGTGTGAAGATGAGATTAAGGCACAGACAGGCGGCGCTTCTTCACGTTGTATTCCACCTGAACAGGAGCATTTGTCAGATGTTTGTATCTGTTGTGGAAAACCTGCAAAACATATGGTTTATTGGGGAAAATCTTATTAAAAAAGATTGCGCATATGCGCAATCTTTTTTAATACTCAGAAACAACAGAAATTCGTTGTTGTACATGTTTTCCTTTTATGATTTCATCAACCATAGCTATTGCATAGTCGGCATAACTGATTACACTTTCACCCTTAGAGTTTAAAGTCAACTCTTCTCCACCTAAAATATATTTTCCGGTTCTTTCTCCGTCTGCCTGAAAATCTCCGGCAGGGCTTATATATGTCCAATTTACGTCATTTCTCGTACGAAGGTGACGCAGAGCCTTATCGTGTGCTTCTGCCAAAGGCTTAAATGCTTCAGGAAAATCAGCCCCATCGGCTACACATAAAGTATGTTCTTTATTGATATAGAGGCTGCCGGCACCACCGACAATCAGCAGACGCGTATTTTTACCTGATAGCAAATCACAAAGGTGTTTTACTGCTCTAGGAATATTGTCAATGGTTTCCGGTGTCCATGCACCGAAAGCATCAACTATGACATCGAAATCTGCCAAGTCAGCTGAAGTGAGTTCAAAAAGGTCTTTTAAGACAACTTTCCCGGCAGCGGACCTATTTTCGCCACGCACGATAGCGGTAACGTCGAGTCCTCTATCCGCTGCTTCTTTCGTGATTAATTTACCTGCTTTACCATTTGCACAAACAACTGCAATCTTCATAATGATTACCTCCTCGATTTATTGTTTTATTTATGGCTTGTTGTTTTCCGTTTACAAGATTATAATATAAGCGTAGAGAAGAATCGTAAAGTAAGCACTTTTTTGTGCTATAGTTACCTAAAAGTAACTATTGTGAAGAAATGGGGATTATTATGGAAAAAAATTTACCGATATGCCCGGTGGAGACGACACTTATGCTGATTGGGGACAAATGGAAAGTCTTAATCCTGCGTGATTTGATGCCGGGGACAAAACGGTTTGGAGAACTGAAAAAATCAATTGGAAATGTATCTCAAAAGGTATTGACCACAAATTTGCGCTCGATGGAGGAAAGCGGTCTGCTTACGCGAAAAGTATACGCGGAAGTGCCGCCGAGAGTAGAATATACGCTTACAGAAACAGGATATAGTTTACAACCGGTTTTGAGTTCCATGGTTGACTGGGGAACAGAATATAAGAAGAAAAGAAAGAAGGGATAGAAAATGGAAGAAAAGAGAACGAAACTGTATGTATTTACCGGTTTTCTCGGTGCGGGGAAAACAACTGTATTATCAAGAATTTTACAGGAGTCAAAAGAAGAAAAAAACGGTGTGATTCAGAATGAATTCGGAAAACTGGGGATTGATGGTGAGATATTAAAACATAATGATATTCAAATGGTGGAGATTAACCGCGGCTCTATTTTTTGTTCCTGTTTAAAACTGCAGTTCGTACAGGCATTAAGCGAGATGGCGCAATATGAATTTGATAAATTGTTTGTAGAAAGTTCCGGATTAGGTGACCCGTCGAATGTAGAAGAAATTCTGAAGGCTTCTGAGATGGTATCGGGTAGGTCTTATGATTTTCGAGGGGTGATTTGTTTCGTGGATTCGGTGAATTTCCTGTCACAACTGGAGGATTTAGAGACAGTTCACAGGCAACTGAAACATTGCCATCTGGCGGTTATTACAAAAACGGATTTGGTGTCTGAGGAGGAAGTTCAAAATCTTTGCAAAGTTATCAGAACGATTAACCCCGTATGCAAAATTGTGGAAAGTGCAAATAGAGATTTGGATATAACTGTTTTAGAAGAAGATTTATTATTGTATCAGTGGGCGGAAGGCGAAGAAACAACAAATACGGAAGAAACAAAACCAAAAACCCTGTTTATGGAACTTGAGTCGGAAGTGGAAGAGGAAGGACTGCGTTCTTTTTTGGAAGAGATTGCACCAAGCTTATACAGAGCAAAAGGATTTGTCCAATTTAAGGGAAAAGGCTGGAATCAGGTTGACCTGGTAGGAAAAAAGATTGATTTGCAGAAGACAGATGCGTTGGAAAAGGGACAGCTTGTGTTTATTTCTAAAATAGGGGCGGCTGTCATTAAAGAGATTTTTGCAGTGTGGGCAAAATATAATGATACAGAAATGAAGTTAAGAAATTAGGGGGAAATATGGTAATTAAAGTGATTGGTACAGGTTGTGACAAGTGTGACAGATTATATGAGAATGTAACGCAGGCAGTGGAAGAAACCGGTGTTGAAGCGGAAGTGGAAAAGGTGGAAGATCTTATGGAGATTGTGAAATTGGGCGTGATGACTTCTCCGGCGCTTATGATTGACGGAAAAATGATTTCCGCCGGGAGAGTGATGAAAAAGGACGAAGTGAAAACATATATACAGTCCACGGGAAAATAGGAAAGGAACAGATAATGAAGATTACATTACCGGAGAAAGTGAAAAAGATTATCCATACGTTAAAAAGTCATGGATATGAAGCGTATGCAGTCGGAGGCTGCGTCAGAGATTCGATTTTGGGAAGAGAGCCGGAAGACTGGGATATTACCACATCGGCCTTGCCAGAAGAGACGAAGGCACTGTTTGAACGTACTTTTGACACGGGAATTGAGCATGGAACGATTACCGTGTTAATGGGAAAAGAAGGTTTTGAAGTAACGACATATCGCATTGACGGAAAATATGAAGATAACCGCCACCCAAAACAGGTAACATTTACAAGATGCCTTCGGGAAGATTTGCTGCGAAGAGATTTTACAATTAACGCCATGGCATATAATGAAGAAGAGGGAATTGTTGATATTTTTGGCGGCATGGAAGATCTAAAAGAAGGTGTTATCCGATGTGTCGGCAATGCGAAAGAAAGGTTTGGGGAAGATGCACTTCGCATTTTGCGCGCGGTACGTTTTTCGGCACAACTCGGGTTTTCCATAGAGGAGGAAACGAAAGCGGGGATAGTGGCGTTAGCCCCTACACTGCAGCAGATTAGCGCGGAAAGAATTCAGGTGGAATTGGTCAAAATGCTTGTCTCCCCAAATCCTGAAAGAATACGGCTTGCATATGAACTTGGCATTACAAAAGTAATTTTGCCGGAGTTTGATGAAATGATGAATACGGAACAGGAAACACCTCATCATATGTATACGGTCGGGGAACACACGATCAAAGCGCTCACGATTATAAGGGCGGATAAAATTTTAAGATTGACGATGCTTCTGCACGATGTGGGAAAACCGATGATGAAGACCGTGGACAGGGACGGGGTTGCCCACTTTAAGTATCATGACGTGGAGGGGGAGAAAATCGTCAGAAATATTTTAAAACGATTGAAATTTGACAATGATACACTTCGGAAAGTGGCAAAACTAGTTAAATACCATGACTACAGAATGCCTGCGCGTACAAAAAATGTAAGACGTGCGGTCAACTTAATCGGAGAGGATTTATTTCCGTTTTATTTGGAAGTGCGTATGGCGGATACATTGGCGCAGAGTGAGTATCAGAGAACGGAGAAACTGGCAAATCTCGATGGAATCAGGGACTGTTTCGAGGAGATTCAGGAAAAGGGACAGTGCGTTTCCCTTAAGACGCTTGCCGTTACCGGAAATGATTTGATCCAGCTTGGCATGAAGCCGGGAAAAGAAATAGGGGAGATGTTGAATACATTATTACAGTTAGTTTTGGATAATCCTGAATATAATAATGAAGAAATGTTAAAACTTTATGTAAAAGAAAACAGAAAAATCTGACTTGTACTACAGGTTTTGTTCTACTTTGTAAAACTTTCTCATACAGTTAAAAGAGCAAAACAGAAAATGTAGGGGGAGTCATGAAAGAATATAGTTTAAATGTTTTGGAGCAATATGATATAAAAGTCAGTGCCACAAGAAAAGTGAGGGGCGCTATTTTATGTGAAACAGATAAAGGGGTACTTCTGCTTAAGGAAACCGTTGATTCGGAAAAGAAAATTTCCATGCTGGAGGAATTGACAACTCAAATGATACACAGGGGATACGAACGGGTTGACAATATGTTTATCAACAAAGAGGGAAACTTTGTCAGTATGTCTGAAGACGGGACACGTTATGTTCTAAAAAAATGGTATTTAGGACGAGAATGTGATGTGAAACGTGAAACGGAAGTTTTGGAAGCGACAAGAAACCTTGCGAGAATACATTTGATGATGAAAATTCCTAATGAGGACTGGAAATTATTTGTTGGAAATGATTTGGCGGAGGAATATACCCGGCACAACAGGGAATTGAGAAAAATAAGAAAATTTATGCGCAATAAGACGGCTAAAAGTCAATTTGAAAATGTTGCATTGAAACATTTTGGTGAAATGTATATGTGGGCAGAATACGCTGATAAGAAATTAGCATGTTCATCATATAAAATGCTTCTGGAAAAAAGTATTGAGGAGGGAGCAATCACCCACGGAGACTATAATTACCATAACCTGATTATAACGCAGCAGGGAATGGCGACAACCAATTTTGAACATTCCTGCCTTGATATTCAGGCGGCAGATTTATACTATTTTATGAGAAAAGTGTTGGAAAAACATCACTGGAGCGTGGAACTTGGCAGGGCTATGCTGCGTACATATCAGGAAATAAAACCTCTGGGGGAGGGGGAAAAAGAATATCTCTGTCTTCGTTTTGTTTATCCGGAGAAATTTTGGAAGGTACTGAACAGTTACTATCATTCCAATAAGGCGTGGATTTCCGAAAAAAATGTGGAGAAACTTTCTGTCGCCATTTCACAGACGGAAGAAAAGAAGAAGTTTTTAAAGAATATATTTGCTTTTCATTTGGAAAATACTGTTGTATAATAAAAAACAGCAAATTACAGGAGGTAAAAAAGTATGGATTATCAGAAAAGATATGACCAGTGGTTAAACGATTCCTACTTTGATGAGGACACAAAAGCAGAATTAAAAGGAATCGCAAACGATGAGAATGAAATTAAAGAACGTTTTTATAAAGATTTAGAATTTGGAACAGCAGGACTTAGAGGAATTATCGGTGCAGGAACAAATCGTTTAAACATATATACTGTCAGAAAAGCAACACAGGGACTGGCAAATTATATTGCGAAAAGAGATGCTAAGGAGAGAGGAGTTGCAATCGCATATGATTCACGCCATATGTCTCCGGAATTCGCGGACGAGGCGGCGCTCTGCCTTGCGGGAAATGGAATTAAGGCATATGTTTTTGACGCATTAAGACCAACTCCTGAGTTATCTTTCGCAGTGCGTCAGTTAAATTGTATTGCGGGTATCAACATTACTGCAAGTCACAACCCGCCGGAATATAACGGATATAAAGTGTACTGGGAAGACGGTGCACAGATTACGCCGCCGCACGATAAAGGAATTATGGCAAAAGTAGAGGCGGTTGAAGATTTCCATTGTGTGAAAACAATGTCTCTTGCAGAGGCAAAAGAAATGGGACTGTATCAGACAATCGGAGCGGAGATTGACGATGCTTATATTGCGGCGTTAAAGCAGCAGGTAATCCACCAGGACGCTATTGACGCAATGAATAAAGAACTTAAAATTGTTTACAGTCCTCTTCATGGTACGGGAAATGTGCCTGTAAGACGTGTTTTAAAAGAGTTGGGATTTGAGAATGTTTATATTGTCAAAGAACAGGAACTTCCGGACGGAGATTTCCCTACGGTATCTTATCCGAATCCTGAATCGGAAGAGGCATTTGAACTCGGTTTAAAACTGGCGAGAGAGGTTGATGCAGACTTAATACTTGCGACAGACCCTGACGCGGACAGACTTGGCGTATATGTAAAAGATACAGTGTCAGGCGAGTATAAAGTGCTTACGGGAAATATGTCCGGCTGTCTTCTCGCGGACTATGAAATCGGTCAGAGAAAAGAAAAAGAAGGACTTCCTGAGGACGGTTATCTCATTAAGACAATCGTTACTTCAAATATGGCTGATGCCATCGCAAAAGGATATGGAGCAGGTCTTATTGAAGTGTTGACAGGATTTAAGTATATCGGACAGAAAATTTTAGGATTTGAGACAACGGGAAAAGGTCACTACCTGTTTGGATTTGAGGAAAGTTATGGCTGCCTTATCGGAACGCATGCGAGAGATAAGGACGCGGTTGTTGCGACAATGGCTCTTTGCGAGGCGGCTGCTTATTACAAAACAAAAGGAAAAACATTGTGGGACGCAATGATCGATATGTATGAAAAATACGGATATTACAAAGACGGAATCCAGTCAATTACATTAAAGGGAATTGAAGGATTGGAAAAAATTCAGGAAATTTTGAATACATTGAGAAATGATACACCTTCTTCTTTCGGCCCATATAAAGTATTAAAAGCCCGCGACTATCAGGCTGATACAATCAAAGACATGGAGACGGGAGAAACAAAACAGACAGGACTTCCAAGTTCAAATGTTCTTTACTATGATTTGAACGATGAGGCGTGGCTGTGTGTAAGACCTTCTGGTACAGAACCAAAAGTAAAATTCTACTATGGAGTAAAAGGAACTTCATTGGAAGACGCAGATAAGAAATCAGAAGAGTTGGGCAAAGAAGTGCTTGAAATGATTGATAAAATGCTATAATTCCCCTTGACAAATATAGGGGAAACCGTTATAACAATACTTAGGGCAAGAGCAGGAAAAATAGGGAAAATGCTCGTAATTGCTATAGAATCTAAGATGGATTTTATGATACAACTAGAGGAGGATATATCCATGAATAAAACAGAATTGATTACAGCAGTTGCTGAAAATGCAGAATTATCAAAAAAAGATGCTGAGAAAGCGTTAAAAGCGTTCGTTGAAGTAGTTACAGAAGAATTGAAAAAAGGTGAAAAAATCCAGTTAGTAGGATTTGGAACATTTGAAGTAAGCGAAAGAGCAGCAAGAGAAGGAAGAAATCCACAGACAGGAAAAACAATGAGTATTGCGGCTTGCAAAGTACCAAAATTCAAAGTTGGAAAAGCATTAAAAGATGCTGTAAATTGTTAAAAAAGTGTGAAAGGGGACGTAGTAAAATCAGGTTTTACTACGTCCCCTTTTAAGGAGGAACTATGAGATTAGATAAATTTTTGAAAGTATCCCGTTTGATTAAGAGAAGAACAGTGGCAAATGAAGCCTGTGATGCGGGGCGTGTGTTGGTCAACGGATTGGTTGCGAAAGCGTCACAGAAAGTAAAAGTCGGGGATATTATTGAAATCCAATTCGGAACAAAAAGTGTGAAAGCGGAAGTGCTTGCTCTGCAGGAGACGACAAAGAAAGAGGAAGCAAAAGAGTTATTCCGTTACTTATAGGTATAGTCATAAATTTTCTGCCCTTTTCATATAATAGCAAAAAGAACGTGTTGTCTGTTCGGACAAAAGGAAAGGGCGTGTAGGTAAGTGGAAGAGAAACAAGTGCCAAAAGCACATAAAATTGTAATCAATAACCGAAAGACAAGTGTCGTAACAGGAGTGTTGGACGTCTTGTCTTTTGATTTGAATGAAATATTGCTGGAAACAGAACAGGGAATGCTTATGGTTAAAGGAAGCGATATTCATGTCAACCGGCTCAGTCTGGAAAAGGGAGAAGTGGACCTCTCGGGAAATATTGACAGTATCGCTTATTCTGAAATTCATGCAAAAGCAAAGCAGGGAGAAAATCTGATTGCAAAACTGTTCAGGTAACCGTTTATGCTTGGTTTAGAAAAAGAACTGGAAATATTTGTCCACGCTGTGATTGCGGGAATGGCAGTGTATGGTACATACACTTTGCTGAGAGTGATACGGAGAATCGTCAAACATAATCTGCTTTCCATTTCAATCGAAGATTTTCTTTTTTGGGTAGGGACGAGTTTTTATTTGTTTATAGAAATCTATTATACAAGTGATGGTAGTGTTCGCTGGTTCTTCATACTAGGTGTTGTTTTGGGTATGATTTTACTCTCTTTTGCACTTTTTTTGGCGAAAAAAATATGTGAAAAAATTAAGAAAAGTGTTGATAAAAGGGCGAAAACACGCTAAGATGAACATGTGTTATGGGGATAATGAAGTATAAATAAGTAGTAAATGGGGAATAAGTATGGCGAAAATAAACAAAAAAATAACTGCACGTCAAAAGAAACAACAGTTACAGCGCCATAAACGAAGTATGATGATTGTTACGTTTGTTTTGGTTCTGTTGGTGGGAGTGGTTTCTGTTAGCAGCATTTCACTTCAGGCGAAGAATAAGACATATAAAGTACAGGAAGCAGAACTGAAAAAACAGATTGAAGAAGAGAACGAAAGATTAGAAGACATTAAAGAGTTTGAAGAATATGTGCAGACAGATGAGTATGTAGAGGACAAGGCAAAAGACGAATTAGGGCTTGCCCGTAAGAATGAGATTTTGTTTCAGTCAGAAAAATAGAAAAGAGATTTTACAAAAGATTGCGTTTAGCGCAATCTTTTTTGTTTTTTATTGTACGGTCATACAATCTTTTGCAAAGAAAATAAGTGAGAGAAGGAGATAGGGTATGGGTAAAATAGAAGTGGACAATCCGTATGTGACACAGATAGATAAGTTTGCCAATTCACTCAGGCATTTATCGGATACATTTTTACATCTGGAGGAAAAGAGGGAGACGCTTACTCAGGCGGAAATGGAAGAAATTTTTGCCGAGATAGGTGAAAACGTCTGCAGGGAATGTGAGAACAGAGAATGGTGCATGGGGGAGAATGCGATTTATACATATCAGATGGTGTATGAAATTCTTTCGGCGGTGGAGGAGTACGGCGTTGAGTTGAATACGGAGATAAAGAGAAAATTGCAGAAACGCTGCATACAGGCGCCAAGATTTTTGCGGGAGACATTGGACACGTTTCAGGGGGCAAAAAAGACACTGCTTTGGAATAATAAATTGGCACAAAACAGGCAGGGGTGTGCCATTCAACTGGATTCTTTTGCACATATGATTCAGCATGCGACGAGAGAGTTGGACGCCAGTATTTTTTCGGACGAGTCTTTGGAAAAAAGAATACAGGCACAGTTGAAAAAGATAGATGTGCGGCTGTTGAGCAGTGTGTTTCTGATTACACCGGAAGGGAAATATGAGATACATCTCACTGTCCGTTCTAAAAAGGGACAATGTGTGACGACAAAAGAACTGGTATGGAATCTGTCAAAAGTTGTGGGCAGAAAAATGGTTTTACCGGAAGGGGAGCGTCTTTTGGTCGGTCAGGAGTACTGTACAATTGTCGCTATGGAAGGCCCGAAATACCATACTCTTCAGGGAGTTGCCAAAATCGGGAAAGGTTGTGATAAAATTTCCGGGGATAACTTTTCCATGATGGAACTTCCGGGTGGAAAACATGGCGTTATTTTGTCGGACGGTATGGGTTCGGGGGAAAAAGCGTTTCAGGAAAGTGCGATGGTTGTGGAAATGTTGGAAGAACTTCTGATTGCGGGATTTCCTAAGGAAACTGCCATTCAGATGATGAATACGGCTCTCGTTATGGGAAGAGAAGAAATCAGTTTTTCCACAATCGACATGAGTGTTTTTGATTTGTATAATGGAAATTGTGAGTTTGTGAAGGTGGGAGCGTCCACGACCTACATAAAACGTGGGGATAAAGTGGAAAGAATCAGTTCCACCAGTCTTCCGATAGGAGTTGTACAATATTTGGAGATAGAGACAACGCGGAAAAGATTGGAAAACGGGGACTTTGTCATTATGGTGACGGACGGTGTGCTGGACGCACTGCCGGTCGGGGAGCAGGATTTGCTGATGGAAATGATTATAAGCGGAACGAACAAAAACAATCCGAAAGAAATGGCGCACCACATTTTGGAGCAGGTGCTGGAGTGGACGGGAGAAGAACCGTTGGACGACATGACCGTGCTGGCAGTGGGATTTTGGAGTCTGTAATGAAATGGTTGCATTTTAAAAAGGAATTCTATATAGTGGAAATGTATATCAAAAGATAAAGGGACTGAATGTGATGATAGAAAAAGTTGCAAGATTTGTGGCAAAATGGGAAATGCTGAATAAAGCGGATAAAGTTGTTGTGGGCGTATCAGGGGGTGCGGACTCGGTATGCCTTCTTTTTGTTTTAATGGAACTGCAAAAGACAATCGGGTTTGATATAATCGTTGTCCATGTCAATCATCTTTTGCGCGGTGAAGATGCGGAAAGTGATGAGAAATATGTGAGGGAACTTTGCGAAAAATATCATCTAACCTGCGAAGTTTATCGGGAAAATGTAGAATGGATTGCGAAAAATAAGAGGGAGTCCTTAGAGGAAGCGGGAAGAAATGTGAGAAGAGAAGCGTTTGAACAAACGCTAAAAAAGTATGGCGGAACGAAAATCGCACTTGCGCATCATAGAAATGACAATGCAGAAACTCTTCTGATGAATTTGGCAAGGGGGAGCGGTCTGGCGGGACTTGGAGGCATGCGTCCGGTAAAGGAAAACAGAATTCGTCCGCTTCTCTGTCTTGAGAGAAAAGAGATTGAAGAGTATCTGTTGAAACGTCAGATTGCCTATTGCACAGATGAAACAAATTATTCCGATGCGTATACGAGAAACCGGGTTCGTAATCATGTTATACGGACGCTGGAACAGGGAGTAAATGAAAAAACGGTGGCTCATTTTTCTGAGACGATGGAGAGAATATGGGAACTGCAGGACTATATGGAGGAGGAAGCGGAAAGGCGCTACGACAGGGTAAGTCTTGAGAAAGAAAACAAAACAGTTCTTTTGAAGGAAGAGTATGAGAAACTCCCTCTGATTTTGCGTGGAATGGTAATCAAAAAGGCAATCGTTTCCATGACAAAGAAGGAAAAAGATATCCATGCCGTTCACATCGAAGAAGTACAGAAACTGATGGGCAATCAGGTGGGAAGGCAAATACATCTTCCGTATGGCGTTTGTGCCTGCCGTTGTTATGAAGGGATTTGTATTACGTTTGCAAGGGAAATGAGACAGAAAGAGGAAGCGGAAAAACAGGAAATAGACTTACTGCAGAGTAATCACAGGCAGATAGGGGAGTGGAATATTTCTTATGAAATAAAGAATGCGGAAGAAATCAGCAGGGAGGAAGTAGAAAACCCCTACACGAAGTGCTTTGATTGTGATATAATGGACAGAACTATAGTGATACGGACGAGGGCTGCGGGCGACTATATTACCATCAATGAAAGTGGAGCGAAGCAGAAACTTAAATCTTATTTTATCAATGAGAAAATCCCTAAGGAAGAGAGGGACAGGGTTCTTCTTCTGGCAGACGGCAGCCATATTTTATGGGTTGTGGGATATAGAAGAGGTTGTGCGTATCAGATAGGTAAGAATACAAAACATATATTAAAAATCACAATAGACAAAGGAGAAAAGGACAATGTCAGAAAAAATTAAAGTATTAATTTCAGAAGAAGAAGTAAATGCAAGAATTGAAGAATTAGGAAAGAAAATCAGCGAAGACTATGCCGGAAAACAGGTTCATTTAATCTGTGTGTTAAAAGGTGGAGTATTTTTCATGTGTGAATTGGCAAAGAGAATTACTGTTCCGGTTTCTATGGACTTTATGAGCGTAAGCAGTTACGGTGACGGAACATCTTCCAGCGGAGTTGTTAAAATCGCAAAAGATTTAGACGAAACATTGGAAGGAAAAGACGTTATTGTTGTGGAGGACATTATTGATTCAGGAAGAACATTGTCATACTTATTGGAAATCCTGCAGAAGAGAGGCCCAAAAAGTATGGGATTATGCACATTACTTGACAAACCTGACCGCCGTGTGAGAGATGTCAAAGTGGACTATGTAGGATTTGAGATTCCGGACGAATTCGTAGTCGGATACGGACTGGATTATGCACAGAAATATAGAAATCTACCATACATCGGCGTAGTGGAAGGTGTCGAGTAGAAAGGGGTATTGAGAAATTGAATAATGGTAAGAGCAGAGGTGTAAATGGTTTTCCTTTCATCTTGTTGATTGTAGTGTTTTTGGTGACGTGGTGGATTCTGAATGATATCCCGCAGAGAGAATCAGCATATACTTACAGTGCATTTAAGTCTGCTGTTCAAAATGATGAGGTGAAATCTGTCACGGTTAAGCAGAACAAGGCAATTCCTACCGGTCAGGTGGAAGCCGTTCTGAAAGATGACAGTAAGGAAACTTTTAATGTATCGGACGTAAAAGAAGTTGAGAAATTTTTGGAAAAGGAAAATGTAGATTACTATGTGAATGATGTTCCGAAAGACAGTTGGTTTGCTACAACCGGATTTTCAACACTCGTATCCGTAGGGCTTATTTTGTTCCTGTTTATGATGATGAACCGTCAGGCAGGCGGAGCGGGTGCGAAAGCCATGAGTTTCGGAAAGAGCCGCGCGAAGATGAGCACGGATAAGGACAGAAAGATTACATTTTCGCAGGTGGCAGGCCTTCAGGAAGAGAAGGAAGATTTAGAGGAGATTGTAGACTTCTTAAAAGAACCGAAGAAATATATTCAGGTTGGCGCGAGAATTCCGAAAGGGGTACTCCTCGTAGGACCTCCGGGAACAGGTAAGACACTTCTTGCAAAAGCTGTGGCAGGTGAGGCGGGTGTTCCGTTCTTCACTATTTCCGGTTCGGATTTTGTGGAAATGTTTGTAGGTGTAGGCGCTTCCCGAGTGAGAGATTTATTTGAGGAAGCGAAGAAAAATGCTCCGTGTATTATTTTCATCGACGAAATTGATGCGGTTGCGAGAAAGCGTGGAACCGGAATGGGCGGCGGTCACGATGAGAGAGAGCAGACGCTGAACCAGCTTCTTGTTGAGATGGACGGCTTTGGCGTAAATGAAGGAATTATCGTAATGTCTGCCACAAACCGTGTGGATATTCTTGATCCGGCAATTTTAAGACCGGGACGATTTGACAGAAAAGTTATGGTTGGAAGACCTGACGTAAAAGGAAGAGAGGAGATTCTTCGTGTTCATGCGAAAGGAAAACCTCTTGGTGACGATGTGGATTTATTACAGATTGCGCAGACAACGGCAGGGTTTACCGGAGCGGATTTGGAAAACCTGTTAAATGAGGCCGCGATTAATGCGGCGAAGGAAGACAGAGTTTATGTAAAGCAGAATGATATTCGCAAAGCGTTCGTAAAAGTCGGCATCGGAGCGGAGAAGAAGAGCCGTATTATCTCCGAAAAAGAAAAGAAAATTACGTCATATCACGAGGCGGGACATGCGATTTTATTCCATGTACTTCCTGATGTAGGCCCTGTTTACAGTGTGTCTATCATTCCAACGGGAACCGGTGCGGCAGGTTACACAATTCCTCTTCCTGAAAAAGACGAGATGTTTAATACAAAAGGAAAGATGCTGCAGGATATTACGGTATCTCTTGGAGGAAGAATTGCGGAAGAGATTATTTTTGACGATATTACGACGGGAGCATCTCAGGATATTAAGCAGGCGACGGCTATGGCAAAATCTATGGTAACAAAATTTGGTATGTCGGAAACGCTTGGTCTGATTAATTACGATAATGACAGTGAAGAGGTGTTTGTCGGACGTGATTTTGCACACACATCTAGAGGATACGGCGAGGAAGTTGCCGGACAGATTGACAGAGAAGTGAAACGTATTATTGATGAATGTTATGCGAAAGCAAAAGCGATTATCAAAGAACACCAGTCTGTGCTGCACGCATGTGCCGATGCTTTGCTTGAAAAGGAGAAGATTACAAGAGAAGAATTTGAGGCATTATTTGAAGAAACGGTATCTGAAGGTTAGAGAAGGAGTGCTTCTATGAATAAACAGGCGTTGTTTAGTGATGGGACAGGGAGTTATGTATGGCCTCCTGATCCATCGGTAAATAGCCGGATTACCATACGTTTCCGCACTGCAAAAGATGATGTGGAAAATGTATGGCTTGTATCCGGAAACGAAAGATTGCCTATGACAAAGAGAGAGACAGAAGGAAACTTTGATTATTATACTGTTGAAAAACAACTGGGCAGTGAAATTTTTTACTATTATTTTGAAGTGAAAAGCAAAGATGACTACTGTTATTATAATACCTACGGAGTTTGTAAGAACCTGATTCATTCCTATTCTTTTGCGGTTGCACCGGGATTTTCCACACCGGATTGGGCAAAAGGGGCGGTAATGTATCAGATTTTTGTTGACCGCTTTTGTAATGGTGATAAAACGAATGATGTGGAAACGAGGGAATATCTCTATATAGGAGAACCGTGTCAAAAAGTGACGGAATGGAACCGTTATCCGAGAGAGATGGACGTGCGTGATTTTTATGGCGGAGACTTAAAAGGCGTTATGGATAAATTAGACTATCTTCAGGATTTAGGGATTGAGGCGATTTATTTTAACCCCATATTTGTTTCACCGTCTAATCACAAATATGACATACAGGATTATGACTATATAGATCCTCACTATGCAGTGATCCTTCATGATGGCGGCGAATTGGTCGGCGAGCATGCTAAAAACAACGTGCACGCAACGAAATATCAGAAAAGAACAACAGATAAAGAAAATTTAGAGGCAAGCAATCGCTTTTTTGCTCAGTTAGTTGAAGAGATTCATCGAAGAGGAATGAAAGTGATTTTGGACGGCGTATTCAATCACTGCGGCTCTTTTAATAAATGGTTGGACAGAGAACATATTTATGAGAGGCAGCAGGGATATGAGAAAGGCGCATACATTTCTAAAGACAGTCCGTATAGGGAGTTTTTCCATTTTAATGAAAATAAAGATTCAGACTGGCCATATAATACCCGCTATGAAGGCTGGTGGGGGCATGATACCCTTCCGAAATTAAATTACGAAGATTCTCCAAAACTGGAAGAATATATACTGAATATTGCTAAAAAATGGGTTTCTCCGCCGTACAATGTGGACGGCTGGAGATTGGACGTTGCTGCTGATTTGGGATACAGCAACGAATATAATCACGAATTTTGGAAAAAATTCCGCAGTGCCGTAAAAGAGGCGAATCCCAATGCGGTAATTATCGCAGAACATTACGGAGATCCGAAAGAGTGGCTTTTGGGAGATGAATGGGATACGGTAATGAATTACGATGCGTTTATGGAGCCGATTACATGGTTTTTAACCGGTATGGAAAAACACAGTGACGAAGAAAGACAGGAACTATGGGGGAATGCAGACCATTTTGCGGAAACGATGAAGTATCATATGTCCAAAATGTTTACACCTTCAAGACTTGTTGCAATGAACGAATTGTCTAATCACGACCATTCCCGTTTCCTCACAAGAACGAACCATATGGTGGGAAGGGCGGCACAGCTGGGCGCGAAAGCGGCGGAAGAGTATGTGAGTAAGGCAGTCTTCAGAGTTGCCGTTACAATGCAGATGACTTGGATAGGCGCTCCGACGATTTACTATGGTGATGAGGCGGGCGTATGCGGGTTTACCGATCCGGATAACCGAAGAACATATCCGTGGGGGTTAGAAGATAAATTGCTGATTGCTTTCCATAAAGAAATGATACGGATTCACAAAAAATATGAGGCGTTCAAGAGCGGATCAATCTTATTACTGCATGGAGCGGAGCATATTTTGGCGTATGCCAGATTCAGCGACACGGAACAATTTGTTGTTGTGATAAATAACAGAAGTGAACGTGCGGAAATTGTTGTTCCGGTATGGCGTGCAGGCGTTCCGAAAGAGGGCAGAATGAGAAGGCTGATGTATACTTATGACGATGATTATACAACGGAATATGAAGAGTATATTGTGAAGAATGGGGAAATGGTAGTCAATATGGGAAAACATTCGGCGCTTGTGTTAAAGACGATGGAATTTTAAAAATAGGCGCTTATCCTTTTGGATTATGGTTAAAGTCAATATAATTTTTGTGTATGAAAAAAATGTAAAAAATTGGAAAAAAGTTATAGACAATATTTTCCGGTTATGTTAATATCAATCTAGAGCAAATTGGTATAGTTTTTACAGAAGTGTAGTAAATATCATCTGCTTTTTACCAAAATACATTTTAAAGTAAAATATTTATTTTAAATTATATATGTCTTTTTGACTATCTTTTTATATCTTCTTAAATGTCCGCAAAGCCTTATTTTATCGGTTCTACGGGCATTTTGCTTTTGTGGTAAACCTCACATATCTAGGTCTATCTTCTTATATTTTCTCTATCAAACGTGGTTAAAATCGTGGTAAATACTTCTATGCAATTAGACGCTGAACCTCTGATTTTGCGGTATCTATGGACGCATGAGCATACCAGTTCATTGTGATACTAATGTTTGAATGCCCCATGATATACTGTAAATCTTTTGGGTTCATGTTCTTGCTTGCCAGCCTTGTGCAGAACGTATGGCGTAGCGTATGCGGTGTGATATGTGGCAAGGGATTGTCTTTGTGGTGCTTGTTGTATTTCTTTACCATACGGACAAATAAGGCGTTGTAATCAATCGCAACTTTTGGCTTGCCCTTATGATTGACAAATAGGAAATTGCCCCGTCCGTCTATCACAAATGGTTCTGCCTTTGGGCGTTTCTTCATAACCCGTTGAAATGCCTGTATCGTTTCTCTGCTTAATGGTACTTGCCTTATCCCGCTTTTCGTCTTAGGCGTTTCAATATAATAGCCCTGTTCCTTACTCTTTAGTAACTGGTGGTCGATAATCACAACTTCATTCTTGAAATCAATGTCGGCTACTGTCAGTCCGCACAGTTCCGAGATACGAAGTCCTGTTTTTAACAGTATCAGCACATCATCATAATGCTTGTGATACACATTGTCCGTCTTAATAAATGACAATAAGGCTTGTTCCTGTTCCTCTGTCAATGCGACTTTCTCTTTGGTATCATTTTCTAGGACTTCATTTAACTTGAAATCAAAAGGGTTCTTCCTTACGCAATCGTCTTGTATAGCGATATAGAATGACGCTTTTAACGAGCGTTTATGGTTGTTAATGGTATTGTAGGAAAAGCCTTTGTCTTTCATGCGTAACGCCCATTCCTTAGCGTCAGAGGGCTTGATTGTATCAATGCTCCTAGCACCTAACTTATCCTCTTTCAATAACCGCATGAGTTGTTCCCGTTGTTTCATTGTGCTTTTCTTCACATTTGCCCTCTGTGCGTTCTGTTTGGCATAGAGTTGGCAAAGCGTCATTTTCTTGCCTGTGCTGTCGATACCGTCCTCAATATCCCGTCTTATCTGCTGTTCCAGTTCTCGAAGTGAGGGTTTTTTCCGTTTTCCCTTTGGTGTCGGGTCTGTGGGTGTCAATCTCCAAGCATACACATATTTTGTGTTTCCAAATGCGTCCACATATTTATATAAGTATTTTCCGTCTGTTCGTTGGCTCTCTCCAGTATGCAGGATACGTCCTTTGTTATCCCGTCTTTTTTCTTTCATGGTGTCTGCTCCTTTCCTTGTTGGAAAGAGCCTTGATATGACTTGTGTTCATCATAACACATACAAGGCTCATTTGCACTAGATAGCGTCCAATTTGTCAATGACCTGTTCAAACTGTCGGCGTTTAATCTGTATGCGGTTGCCATTCATAATGAGCCAGCCAGCGTCCTTGTTTTCCTCTGCCAATCGTCTTAACTTGTTTTCTCCGATACGGAAATACTTTGACGCTTCTTCAATGGTAAGGGTGTATTTTTCCCATACGGGAATATCGTTGTTATTCATCAGATACCCCCTTTCCCATGTTTCGTGTCATACTGGATATAGGGGATAAGGTCGGTGCGGTTTATCCTCTGTAAATGGGCGGTTAATTTACTGGAAAGGGAATTGCTGTATCTTGCCTTATCAAGCATAGTTCCTACTTTTTCCAGTCCACCTAATGCGTCATGTTCTTCTAAGAAATAAAAACTTTTGACAGCGGAAATCACGCCACCCTCTGTGAGCCATTGCTGTGTTTCCTCAAGGGAATTTTGCTGTTTTGGTACTTGCAGTTTCAAGACTTCCACAGCCCCTAAAAAGCGTTCCCAAAATCGACACGTTTTCCACCTGCTTTTATTACTTTCATTTCTGTTTGCTACGACAAAGCGTAGGTTGTTTGCCAGTAGCCCGAAAGCCAGTTCCCCAAGTTCCAGCGGTCTGTCTTTGAATGTCATGGCAAAAGCATGAGCCTTATCATCACGCAGTTGCATTTCTGTCCGTTTCCAACTGCCGACTTCATCAAGTGTCTTATTATGTTTTGAACAGACTTCCTTATCTTTATCATAAAAGCGGTAGGATAATCCCGATTTACCAGCACCAATATAAACAGTCTTTGCAGTGTAAAAGTAACGAGGGCGAGGAAGGATATGTACGTATCATAGAAAAAAACGTAAAAAAATGTTGCTTCCGCTTATCTTAATTTTTGCCTTGTTGGTTGGCGGAGGAATCTGGTGGGCGTTAAACCGGCAGCCGAAAGTTGATTTAGATAAAGAAGCGATTGCTTATCAGATGCCGAATGGAATGAAAAATGAAAATCCTAATGAAATTATGATTCCGGTCTTTTCAGAACTGACGATGAAGACAGGGAAAAATAAAGTAGAAGCAGGCTTGGTGAATCCGGAAGGAAACCCATGTTATTTTAAATATCAGATTTATTTAAAAGAAGGAAACAAACTTCTATATGAAAGTAAGTGGTTAGAACCCGGCACAGCGATTGTGGAAATTGAGATAAAAGAGAAATTTGAAGTTGGCAATTATCCGATTACAATTTCCGTTAAGACAGGCTCATTGAAAGATCCTGAAGTTGAGATGAATGGCGGAGAGGTAGAGACTATACTTAAGGTGGAATAATTATGAAGAAAAATTGGAGGAAAGAAATTATCTGTCTGTGTTTGTCGGTTTTGCTGTTATCAGGCTGTGGAAATACTAAATATGAGGCAAAAGATACTGTAGAGCGGGAAGGAAATACATTTCAAATCGGAAATTTGCAGTTGGAAGTCAAATCATGGGACAAAAGAGAAGAGGTTAAACCCAAAAATCCGCAGGGATATTATAACCACTATAAAAAAGAGGAGGGCTATTACTATCATGTATTATACGGAACACTGAAAAATACCGGAGATAAAAAAGTAAATGTAAACCAGATAAAAGTGGAAGGGCTTTCCAACAAAGAACATTATCAGGGGAAAATTGTGCTTATTAACGAAATTCAAAGTTATTTTTGGGAAGAAATAGAGCCGGGAGTAGAACTCGATTTCTATATATTTTCAATTGTTGAAAAGAAAGAGAAAGCGCCTTCGGAATACATTTTCTATTTTGATGAAGATGGAAAAATAGATAAAGAACAGGTAAGTTTTGACCACAAGATAAAATATTCTATACCTTCAGAATTGAAAAGGGATAAGGAGAATTAAGAATAGGAGGGAGAAAAGTTGGGAAAAAAATCTTTTTTACTGTTAATCATTGCTTTGAGTATTATGGTGAGCGGCTGTGGAAAATTTTATAATAGGGACACAAGACCGGGGGAAATTATAAAGATATCCATGGAAGAAATGGAAACGATGATGAAAGAAAAGGAAACATTTACGTTAGTTGTTACCCGTGACTATTGTAAATATTGTGCGGAATTTTATGAACTGATGGAAAGTTATCTTAAGAACCACCATGTGAAAATTTATGATGTAAACATTGATGAAAATTTTGGCGCAAAGTCAGATGAGAATATAGAAAAAATAGAAGATATGTTTCCGGATTTTGTGGGAACACCCGGAATATTCTATATTGAAGACGGAAAACTGGTAAATCAGTTAGATAATGAAAGTCAGGATTTAACTAAAACATTATTTGATAATTGGGTACAAGATTATAAAATGGACAAGAAAAAATAATGAAGACTTTTCTACTGAGAAACAGGGTGAGTATATTTTGGAAAAGAAAAAGAAAAGTGGGAAGAAAATAAAATATTTTAATGTAGACACGTGCGTATGCTGCGGGGAAATCGTTCCCGAAGGGCAGATGATATGTGAAAAATGCCGACAGAGTTTAAATGAAGAGAAAAAATCTAATACAGATTAGAACTTTTTCTTGCTTTTTTATTTAGAGTGTGATATAAATAGATATTGTTAGGCATATGGATGGATTCCCGAGTGGCCAAAGGGGGCAGACTGTAAATCTGTTGGCACCGCCTTCGAAGGTTCGAATCCTTCTCCATCCATTCATAAAACTAAGGGTAGAGAAAGCGGTTTGCTACAACCAAAACGGTTCGAATCCTTCTTCAACCATTTATATTTTAATTTATATATGCCGCAGTGGCGGAACAGGCAGACGCACAGGACTTAAAATCCTGCGGGACTTATACTCCCGTACCGGTTCGATTCCGGTCTGCGGCAGTGAGAAGCAGTGGGAGAGAAATCTTTGTGAAACAGAGGTTTCTCTCTTCTTGTTTTAGGTTGGCAGTGCATTTTTAGAAAAACATACTAGGAAATTGCAGAGAACTACGGTATAATAATTGCACGAAGTGAAAGAGAAGATAGATTGAGGAGAAAGAGATGAAAGAGATGAAAATCACAGATACAGTTAAGTATGTAGGTGTAGATGATAAGACGTTGGATTTGTTTGAAAGTCAGTATGTGATTCCGAATGGAGTTTCCTATAACTCATATGTCATTCTTGATGAAAAAGTAACTGTTATGGATACAGTAGATGCAAGAGCGACAGAAGAGTGGCTTGCTAATTTAGAAGAAGTTTTGGACGGCAGAGAAGTGGATTATCTTGTTGTTTCTCATATGGAACCGGATCACGCGTCCAATGTTCAAAATTTAATTGAAAAGTACCCAAGTATGCAGGTAGTCGGCAATGCGAAAACATTTAATCTTGTTTCACAGTTTTTTAATGTGGATTTGGAAGGAAGAAAAGTTCTCGTAAAAGAAGGAGACACTCTAAATATCGGAAGTCATACATTACAGTTCTTTATGGCACCGATGGTACACTGGCCGGAAGTTATGGTGACTTACGAGCAGTCTGAGAAGATTCTCTTTTCGGCAGACGGATTTGGAAAATTTGGGGCATTAGATACAGATGAAGATTGGGCTTGCGAGGCAAGACGTTACTATTTCAATATTGTAGGAAAATACGGTATGCAGGTGCAGAATCTTTTGAAGAAAGCGTCGGCATTGGATATAGAGATGATTTGTCCGCTTCATGGTCCGATATTGAAAGAAAATTTAGCGTATTATATAGATAAGTATAATACATGGAGCAGTTATGAACCGGAAGAAGAAGGGGTTTTGGTAGCATATGCTTCCATTCACGGAAATACTGCAGCAGCGGCAAAGAAAATGGTAGAAATCCTTGGGGAAAAAGGTGCGAAAAAAGTTGCTGTAATGGATTTGTCAAGAGATGATATGTCTGAGGCGATTGAGGACGCATTTAAGTACGATAAATTAGTTGTGGCTGCGGCAACTTATGATAACGGAGTATTTCCATGTATGGAAAACTTCTTAACGCACTTAAAAGCGAAAAACTTCCAAAAACGTAAAGTGGCGATTATGGAAAATGGTTCATGGGCTCCGACAGCGGCAAGACAGATGAAGGCAGTATTTGAAAGTATGAAAGACATAACAATTTGTGACACTGTAGTGACAATCAAATCTGTAATGAACGATGATACAGTAGAAGTTATGGAAAAAATGGCAGATGAATTAATGGCATAAGGTGATAAAGGGGCGTAGACTATTGATAGGATATGCCCTTCTTTTTCGGAAAAGAAAGAAGATAAAATATGTAAAAAAGTTGTTGACAATGGTTGGAATATCTGATATGATATTAAACGTGTCAGAGATAAGTTATCAAATGACATAAGCCCAGATAGCTCAGTCGGTAGAGCAGAGGACTGAAAATCCTCGTGTCGCTGGTTCGATTCCGGCTCTGGGCATAGTTGAATAAGATTGATTATGCGGGTGTAGTTCAATGGTAGAACACTAGCCTTCCAAGCTAGATACGTGGGTTCGATTCCCATCACCCGCTTTTTTGCTACGTAAAAATATATAAGATATGTTTTGTGAGTGTATTATAGAAAAAATAGAATCTTGCTATTAACTGAATAATGTGTTTGGGATATATTGATATTTCTTTGGGAATGATCTTCTTTTGTTAGATTAGTAAATGTCTACCAAAAGAAGATTTATTTATTTTATAATCTTGTTAGTAGTAACAACTTAAAAACAGAAAATTTATAAAAAAATAAAACTAAAAAAATAAATAAAAAATATATTTTTTTAAATATAAGGTTGAAAAAATATAAAAAATTGTTAATATAAAATGGAAATTATGTGATTGTAAATAATGGCTGGGGACAAAATAATGTTTGGGTTCGGGAAAATTATACTAATCTAGATGGGGTGATATATTTTGCAAAATAAACGATGGAAAATTATGCTTTTGAATGTGAGTGTTGTAACGGCATTATCCCTTTCTGTTATTTCCTGTAAAAAAGATGTAAGCCCACTGGAAGGTGTAAACAAAGATAATCTTGTGAAAATCTCAATGGCTGATGAGGAAATGATAAGACATGGGGCTGAATATATTGTTTTAGATGAGAATGCTTCTGAAGCGCTGTTGGAGGATTTGAAAAATATATCGTATAAGAAAATGAATAATGATAGTATCAAGGGTTTGATTTATCATATGGAGATAGAGTGTGAAGTAGAAAAAGAAATAGTGTCAAAAAAACTCTATTTTTATAATCCGGATAAAGTTAAGATAGATGATGAACTGTATCAGATTCCGAAAGAAACATATAAAAAGTTTGAGAAATATTTTTGACGGATAATAAAGTGAGGGCATATCAAATTTGATATGTCCTCTTAAATTGTTAGGGTAAAGCCCTGTTTGCCATTGTGGAGTTTTTCGCTGATTCGAAAAACGGAACTTTGGAAAACAAATAAACCACCTGCTATGCAGGTGAGATAGAGGTGCTTCAGCTTACAGTAAAAAACCTCCAGTGTTATAATTAATGCAAGGTTCGCCAACCGCATTAATA
>NZ_BAAHSH010000002.1:0-36589 GCF_054660755.1 Faecalimonas hominis | reverse complement strand
AAAAAGTTTCATACTCTCAAGGAAACTACAAAAATTTATAAAGCATATTAAACAAAATAGGGAAATGGAGGAAAAATATATGCTTTTTGAAGAATTGCTGAAAGACGAACGAGAGGTCGGGCGAAAAGAAGGCGTTTTCAAAGGTATGACAGATATTCTATTCATGTTTTTGTCTAAATTCGGAGTATTACCAGATGAACTTCAGAAAAAAATCAGTAAAGAAACAGATGAAGAAGTTTTAAAGAATTGGATACAAACAGCAAGCCAAGTAACTTCTCTAGAAGAATTCATTTCTAAAATGTAAACATTTCTACTAACCGCAAATCCTTTCACGTGGATTTGCGGTTATAAATAAACAATTCACTGCCTGTTCAGGCAAATATTCAAAGAAAAACAGAGGAATTCTATGTAAATATAAAATTATATTGTTTTTACCTCATATCCGTATTCTTTAAAAGATAAATCTGAATCGATCTTTTCCTCGTAGATTCCTTCTCTTTTCTTAAATCCTGCCTTTTCGTAAAGCATAATTGCAGGAAAATTGTTATCCACAACAAAAAGCCGCAAATACTCTCCACCTAATTGTTTTGTAAGCGAAATCGCTTCTTTTAAAGTAAGTAAACCTATACCTTTTCGCAAATGCTTAACATGAACACCTAATCGGTCAATATAGCGTACATCTGCATTTTCGTTCTCCCAGATAATGCTCTTTTCTCCCTCATGCAAAGAATTTAATGCAAATCCAGATAACATTTCCCCTTTGTCATTTACTAAAATATAAAATTGTTTCTTTTTTATATCCTCTTCCAAAAATTCACACGGATAAATTTCGTCCCAAATATATATATCATTTTTTTCCATTTCAGAAACAATATCTTTATACATCTCTTTTATCTGAGATATATCTTGCATTCCTGCTTCTCGTAATTTCATACTCTTTCTCTCCTATTCCTTAAATGAATTCAGCCAATTTGCCTTCTTATAATAAATGAAAAAGATAATCGAACTTAGTCCCCAGGTAATCGGATATACCCAGTATACAATATCAATTTTACCGACCAGTTTGCCGAAAACAACAAGTATGGTCACTCGGATAACACACCAGCAGATAAGCATGACAATCATTGGAACCATTGATTTCCCGGCACCTCTAAGTACCGCCGAAATTGCGTGAGAATATGCCAACAGACAGAAGAATAATGCCGCTGTTCTCGCCCTCGCCACGCCATACATAATTACTTCCGGATTACTGTCAAATGCTCTTGTCAGCGGCGAAGCAAAAATAAATATAAGCACTCCGATTAATTCCGCAAGAACGACTGTTGTAAGTATTCCAAACCTTGCTCCTTTTTTCGCTCTTTCTTCCTGCTTTGCTCCTAAATTCTGCCCTACAAAAGTCGTCAATGCCATTGTAAAACTTGTAATCGGCAAAAATCCAAAGCCTTCTATTTTAGAATACGCACCACACCCTGCCATCGCTGTTTCTCCGAACGCATTAATATTAGACTGCACAACAACATTTGCAATGGCAATAATAGAGTTCTGAATACCTGACGGTAAACCAATGCGGATAATCTGTCCCAACATTTCTCTGTCAAATCGAATTTTTCTCAGGCACAAACGATACTCTTCCTTCGTTCGCATCAGTTGCCCCATACACAAAAATGCACTGACAAATTGGGAAATAGTCGTTGCCAAAGCCGCAGCCCCTACTCCATAATGAAATCCTGCAATAAATACAAGGTCCAATACAACATTTATAAGCGACGAAATAATGAGATAATATAATGGGTGTTTACTGTCTCCAACGGACTGTAAAACCCCCACGAAAACATTGTACATGACAAATCCAAGCGAACCCATAAAATAAATTCGGAAATACGTAACTGACTCAGGCAGAACGTTCGCCGGCGTATCCATCAGAATCAAAATCTGCGGGGCAAAGAAAACTCCCACAATCGTTAGAACAACGCTGGCAGCCAATCCAAAGGCGACTGTTGTATGTACCGCCGTTTCCACTTTCTCCTTATTCCTCGCACCGAAATACCTTGCAATAACTACCCCCGCACCAATGGAAATTCCGTTAAAAAATCCAATCATCAGAAAAATAAGATTTCCGGAAGAACTGACCGCCGCCAGCGCACTGCTTCCCAAAAAGTTACCGACAATCAGTGAGTCCGCTGTATTGTACATCTGTTGAAACAGATTTCCCAAGAAAATCGGCAATGCAAAAAATGTTATCTTTTTCCAAATCGATCCTTCCGTCATCAAGTTCTTTGTCACAGTTGTTTCCATACTCATTCCTCCATTTCTATCTTTTTATTCTATCAAAAACTTATTATTTTGAAAAGTTTTTCATTTTATGTGACATAGTCACAGATAAAACAGGGCATAACAACTATAATAACCATAACAAATACAAAGGAAAAGGAGATTTTATTATGGAAGCATTAAATATCACAATAGATAATTTTGAAACAGAAGTTATGCAGTCAGACGAACCTGTATTAATTGATTTTTGGGCAACATGGTGTGGACCTTGCCAAATGGTACTCCCAATCATTAAAGAACTGGCAGAAGAAGTTACTCACGCAAAGATTTGCAAAGTAAATGTAGACGAGCAGCCTGAATTGGCAAAGAAATTCCGTGTACTCAGCATTCCTACGCTTATGGTAATTAAGGACGGAGAAATCGTAAAGCGTGAAGTAGGGGCAAAGTCAAAAGAAGAAATTTTAGAATTAATTGGCTAATAAAAAATGATGTCGGTTCATACTGATTTAAACTCTAAATCTTAAAATAAGAATCTCCCATAAAAATTCGTGTTTTACACTTGTTTTTCTTGGGAGATTCTTTTTTTCTTTTTTAACTATATTTTAGAGCGCTAAAGTCCCTTTTATTCTACAACAGTTTCTTCAACTTTTGTCTATCCACAATCTTAATACTTCCTCTGGAAAGTTCCACCATACCCTCTTTGGCAAAGTATTTCAGCATTCTAGACACTACCTCTCTTGCACTACCCACATATTTCGCAATCTGTTCATGCGTAAGTGAAAGATTATCTGTTCCCGTTTTTGCTGTTTCGTCTAATAGAAAAATCGCCAGTCTTCTGTCAAAACTCATAAACAAAATCTGTTCCATCGCCCACATCACGTCCGAAAATCTGTCTGCCGTCAGCCGCAGAGTGAACGCCTCCACATAAATATTTTTCTGACTTAATGCTGAATATGCCGGGGAATTGATAAGCAGCACTTCACTGTCCTTCTCCGCATCTACATGAACATCAAAAGTGATATTCTTCAAAATGCAGGAGGCAGACAAAATGCAGACATCTCCCTCTCCCAATCTGTATAACGTAACTTCCTTTCCTTCCTCCGAAAGAATATAAGTTCTAAGTTCTCCCTTTTTGATTAGAAGTACGCCGACACACTCCTGCTGGGCATTGTAAATATTTTGCCCCTGCTTATATTTTACTACAGCAGTATTTTGTATAATCATTTCCTGCTCTTCTTCTGTAATCTCATTCCAAAATGTAAGTGTTTCTTTTAAATAGTTTCTATTCTGTTCTGTCATCTTCACTTTCTTCCATCGTTTTCACTAAATCCCAGATTTCCTCTCTTCCCTGTTTTGTCACGGAAGAAAATGGAATTACTTTTGTACCCGGAACTAAGTTTAATCCCTGTTTTACCATTTTTACATGTTTTTGAATTTGACTTCGCTTTAACTTATCCAGTTTTGTTGCGATTATAATCGGATTGTAACCGTGATATACAATCCAGTCATACATCATTTTATCGTTAGCCGTCGGCTCATGACGTATATCTATCAAAAGGAAAACTGCTCTCAGTTTCTTTGATGTATTCAAGTATCTCTCAATCAGTTTTCCCCACTGTTCTTTCTCCTTCGGAGATACTTTCGCATACCCGTATCCCGGAAGGTCAACTAAATATAATTCTTTATTTACATTATAGAAATTTATTGTCTGTGTTTTTCCCGGTGTGGCAGATGTTCTCGCCAGTGACTTTCTGTTTAACAAAGCGTTAATCAATGATGATTTTCCTACATTTGACTTTCCTGCAAATGCAATTTCCATCAACTCCGTATCCGGCAGTTTGCTTGTGATTCCACACACAATTTCCAACTCTACATTTTTAATTACCATATGCCCTCCTACTCTTTTACAAGTGCAATTTCCAAAACTTCTCTCATATGACTTACCGGAATAATTTCCAATCCTTTTGTAATTTCAGAAGAGAGTTCTTCCACATCTCTTTTATTTTCAAACGGAACAATAACCGTCTTAATGCCTGCAACTTTAGCCGCAAGCAGTTTTTCTTTTAATCCTCCGATTGCAAGTACACGGCCGCGAAGAGTAATCTCCCCCGTCATTGCCACATCTGCTCGCACTTTTCGGTTTGTAATGGCCGAAAAATTGGCTGTCGCCATAGAGATTCCCGCCGATGGACCGTCTTTTTGTACGGCACCTTCCGGTATGTGAATATGAATGTCATGTTCCTCGAAAAACTCTTTCGGAATATCTTCATCGTTTGCAATGGAACGGATATAACTGATTCCGGTTTTGGCTGATTCTTTCATCACGTCACCCAACTGTCCTGTCAGCATAAGTTCGCCTTTTCCCTGCATCACATTTACTTCAATCTGCAGAGTATCCCCTCCTACGCTTGTCCATGCGAGTCCCCGAACAATTCCAACCTCATCTGTCTCATTTGCTTTCTGATAAGTATACTTCTCTTTTCCAAGATATTTTTCCAGATTACTCTCTGTCACTCTTATTTTCTGTTTGTTCTTTTCCAATATTTCCCGGGCCGATTTTCTGCAAATATCACCGATTCTTCTCTCTAATTGACGGACACCCGCTTCCCTCGTATAATTGTGGGAAATTTTCCATATTGCTCCCCTGCTTATCGTGAGCATATCTTTTTCCAAACCGTGTTTTTCCAACTGCTTTGGAATAAGATGCCTCTCTGCAATATGGAATTTTTCATTGTCTGTATAACTCGTCACCTCGATGATTTCCATTCTGTCCAACAGTGGTCTGGGAATTGTCTGCAATGAATTTGCGGTTGTCACAAATAATACTTCCGACAAATCAAGTGGAACTTCTAAATAATGGTCTCGGAATTTTACATTCTGTTCACTGTCCAAAACTTCCAGTAATGCAGAAAATGTATCCCCTTTATAATCTGTGCTGACTTTGTCAATTTCGTCCAGCAGCATAAGCGGATTTCTGACTCCTGCTGTTTTTAACGCATTTGCAATGCGTCCCGGCATTGCCCCCACATATGTTTTTCGGTGTCCTCGGATTTCCGCCTCATCTCTCACACCTCCGAGAGAGATACGCACATATTTTTTATGTAAAGCCTTCGACAGTGATTTTGCAATGGAAGTTTTCCCTGTTCCCGGAGGACCGACCAGACAGAGTATCGGACTGCTTCCCTTTGAAGTTAAAGCACAAACTGCCAAAAATTCCAGTATTCTCTCTTTCACCTGCTCCAGCCCGTAATGTTCACCTTCCAATATTTCTTTTGCATAATGAATATCTAAGTTATCCTCACCGGATTTGTTCCACGGCATTTCTAACATCGTTTCGATATATGTTCTTGTCACTCCGTTTTCTGCCGGACCGTTCATTGTATTGCGAAATCTTCTGATTTCTTTGCGGAGTTTCTCTTTCACTTCCTCCGGTGCGTCCAACTCTTTTACCGCTTTTGCAAATTCATCTGCATCTGAGATTGTAGAATCATCTCCCAGTTCTTCCTGAATGACTCTCAACTCTTCTCTTAACAAATATTCTTTTTGATGCTTATCTACATGCGCCTTTACCTTTTCCTGAAGTTCTTCCTTAATCTTCGACACCTGTATTTCATTTTCCAACTTTTCTACAAGAAGAAAATATCGTTTTAAAGCATCTGTTTCCTCAAGCAACTTCTGCGTATCTTCATAACGAAACGGCACATTTGCGCTGATTTCGTCCACAAGTCTTTTCAACTCATCGATTCCCGCGATCTGCTCCACAGTCTCTTTTGTCAACTTTGGAGTTTTCACCGCATATTGTAAAAACAGTTCCTGCAGCGTTCTAATCATCGCCTCCTGTTTTACAGGTTCTTCCTCCACAAACGGATATTCCTCCAAGACAGTGATTTCCGCCTCCAGATAAGGTTCTGTCTGTACAAGTTCGTTAAGTTTTGCTCTCTGCTCTCCCTCCACAAGTACGCGCAAAATCTTTTTCGGCATTTTCACAATCTGTTTAACAGATGCTACCACACCCATCTCATATAAATCGTCCTGAGTTACATTTTCCGTTTCTATACATTTCTGTGTCAACAGGAAAATCTGTTGTTCTTCTGCCATTGCCTTTTGGACAGCCTCCAATGACTTTTCCCTGCTCACGTCAAAATGTACGACTTCTTTCGGCAGAATCGTCATTCCTCTAAGCGCCACCATAGGCAGTCTCTTAATCTGTTCATTCATCTGTTTTCCCTCTATTCAAAAAGACGGCTCTCTGGTTGCCCATTAACGCCGTCTTAATTTCTTCTCAAGTTTATGCACTGACTACTTCCGTATTTTCTCTCTCATAAACCGGTTCCCCGATTCCCTGCACAACTTCTTTCGTAATTCTGCAGTATTTAATACTGTCATCTGACGGAACATGATACATCGTATCCATCATAATCTTCTCCATAATGGCACGCAGTCCTCTTGCCCCCGTCTTTCTCGCCAGCGAAGTTTTTGCAATTTCCACAAGTGCCTCTTTATCAAACACTAATTCAACACCATCTAATTCTAATAATTTCTGATATTGTTTTACAATTGCACTCTTTGGCTCTGTCAGAATACGAATCAATGCTTCTTCATCTAACATTTCAAGTGAAACTGTTACAGGAACACGTCCGACAAGTTCCGGAATAAGACCGAATTTCACTAAATCCTGCGGTAATACCTGTCCGAGAAGTCTGTCGATGTCATACTCATGTTTCTCTGCAATTTCCGCATTAAATCCGATGGATTTCTTGTCAATGCGTGTTTCGATAATCTTATCAATTCCTTCAAACGCTCCACCGCAAATAAATAAAATATTTGTTGTGTCTATCTGAATCAATTCCTGATGAGGGTGCTTTCTTCCTCCCTGAGGCGGAACGGAAGCGATTGTTCCCTCAATAATTTTCAAAAGCGCCTGCTGTACGCCTTCACCTGATACATCTCGGGTAATAGACGGGTTCTCTGATTTTCTCGTGATTTTATCTATCTCATCAATGTAAATAATTCCGTATTCCGCTCTTTGAATATCTCCGTCTGCCGCCTGAATGATCTTCAGTAAAATATTCTCCACGTCTTCTCCGACGTACCCTGCTTCAGTCAGCGCAGTTGCATCTGCGATTGCAAACGGTACATTCAAAACTTTTGCCAGTGTCTGAGCAAGCAATGTCTTCCCACAACCTGTAGGACCTAACATCAAAATATTACTTTTGTGTAATTCCACGCCCAAATCTTTCTCTGCCATAATTCTCTTATAATGATTATATACAGCTACCGATAAAACTTTTTTCGCTTCGTCCTGTCCGATTACATAATCATCAAGAAATGCTTTCATCTCCTCCGGTTTCAGCAGATTAATTTCGTCAAATCCATTGTCTTCCTCGTATTCCAGTTCTTCTTCTATAATTTCTGAACAAACATCAATGCATTCATCACAAATATATACACCATTCGGTCCCGCTATTAATTTGCGCACCTGTGCCTGTGATTTGTTACAAAATGAACATCTGATTGCCTCGTCCACTTTCGCCATACTTTCACCTCTTTTTTACACGCAAAGGAGATGTCTGCCAGACACCCCCTTTGTTCTTATTAGCGGCTTACAACTACTTTGTCGATTAAGCCATATTCTTCTGCCTCTTTGGCAGACATAAAATTATCTCTTTCTGTATCTGCAGAAATCTGCTCGAAACTCTTACCTGTTCTCTCGGCTAAAATTTCATTTAATTTCTGACGTGTTTTTAAAATATGTTCTGCAGCGATTTGAATTTCTGTTGCCTGCCCCTGTGCTCCACCTAATGGCTGGTGAATCATAATCTCAGCATTTGGAAGTGCAAAACGTTTTCCCTTTGCTCCTCCTGCCAACAAAAATGCACCCATGCTCGCAGCCATTCCTATACATGTTGTAGATACATCACATTTAATATACTGCATCGTATCATAGATTGCTAACCCTGCACTTACAGAACCACCCGGGCTGTTGATATATAACTGAATATCTTTTTCAGGGTCTTCCGCTTCAAGATGTAACAACTGTGCCACGATAATACTTGCCGACACATCTGTTACTTCCTCTCCAAGAAAGATAATTCTGTCTTTCAAAAGTCTTGAATAAATATCGTAGGAACGTTCACCGCGACTTGTCTGCTCAATAACATAAGGTACTAAACTCATCATGCTGCCTCCTTATTTGAAATACTATTGATTATTTTTCTACTGTGTTATCCACTACTAATGTTACTGCTTCCTGCACTGCAAGATCCATCTTCATCTGTGCTTTTTCATTTTCACCCATGAATTCTTTTAATTTTTCTACTTCCATCTTGTATGCTTCAGCCATTTTTGCTAATTCTTCATCGATTCTCTCATCTGTAATTTCGATGTTCTCTGCTTTTACAATTGCTTCTAACACTAATCTTGTCTGAATGCGTTTTACAGCCTGTGGTCTTAATTCTTCAAGCATTTTTTCTGCTGTCATTCCCGTAAACTGGAAGTACTGTTCCATGTTTAATCCCTGCTGCTGCATTCTCTGTGCAAAATCATCTGCCATCTGGCGTACCTGTGTATCAATCATTGCTTCCGGAATATCCATAGTTGCGTTTTCTACAACCTGTTCCATAGCCTGATCTTCTTTCTGTCTCTTTCCGTCAGCATTTTTCTGTTCTTTGATTTTTGCTTTGATGTCTGCTTTTAATTCATCTAATGTATCGAACTCAGAAATTTCTGCTGCAAATTCATCGTCTAATTCAGGAAGTTCTTTTGCTTTGATTTCGTTTACCGTGCATTTGAATACTGCTGCTTTTCCTGCTAATTCAGGTGCGTGGTATTCCTGTGGAAATGTTACGTTTACTTCCACTTCTTTACCTGCTTCTGCACCAATTAACTGTTCTTCAAATCCAGGAATAAATGCTCCTGAACCGATTGTCAACGGATAGTTTTCTCCTTTTCCGCCTTCAAATGCAACACCGTCAACAAATCCTTCAAAGTCTAATACAACTTCATCTTTATCCTGTACAGGACGTCCTTCTACTGCGATTGTTCTTGCATTCTTTTCCTGTTCCTGTACAAGTCTTTCTTCTACTTCTTTCTGAGTTACTCTGTTAGAGTATTTGTCAACTTTTAATCCTTTGTATTCACCTAAAGTTACTTCCGGTTTTAAAGCAACTTCTGCCGTGAAAATAAATGGTTTTCCTTTTTCAATCTGTACTACTTCGATTTTTGGCTGAGAAACGATTTCTAACTCAGACTCATCGTATGCTTTCGCATATGCTTCCGGAATGATTGCATTTGCTGCATCATCATAGAAAATTTCCACTCCGTACATTTTTTCTACCATCTGGCGAGGTACTTTACCTTTACGGAATCCCGGAATGCTGATTTTTCCTCTTTGTTTCATATATGCACCGTTAAGTGCTTTTTCAAATTCTTCTGCTGAAACTTCTACTGTAAGTTTTGCCATATTGTGCTCTAATTTTTCTACTTGTAAACTCATTTACCTTTTCCTCCTTATATGAAAAACGCCTTTTGGCTTTCTTCTTTCACACTCATTAGCGTAGTATATCATAATCTCTTATAAATTTCTAGTCTTGAATTGCATCTAAACGCAGTATTTTCGTGATTAAATCGGAGATTTCTTCCTCTTTTGGAGCAAATTCCTTATTTTCACCTTTTTTTATTGTCAGAGTAACCGATTCTTTCTCTCCGTAAGACGCTTCTGTGTATGCAGTTTCCAGCAATTCATATGACTGTGCCGTTATGTCCAGAAGCATCAGTTGAAGAATCTCTTCCTCTGTCCCCTTATACTCACCATGCTCAGATTTCTGTTGAATTTCCGCCATACTTTCTTTTAACATTGATTTCCATTTTACAAATATATCCGTCGGCTGGATTTCCACAGTCACTTTGTATTCATCGCTGCTGACTTTTTCTTCTTTTGTCACATTGTACTTCATGGAACGGAAAATTTCTTTACATACCTTATAAAATTTGTCTTCCATTTCTCCGCTGGCATTCAGCCCTTCCGTCAATCCCTGCGAGAACATCTGAATATACTGTTCATAATCTTCCTTCAGTTTTTTTGCCTCACTGTCTTTATCAAACTTAAGCAACTTCTCCGTGTCACCCTGAAATCTGTGGTCCAACAGTGCCTGCACATAACCTTTGGCGTCAAATTTCCCGCAGGCTGTCATTCCAATCATAAGGCTGCAGCACAAGATAATCACTATTCCCTGTTTTAATCGTTTCATTCTGTTCTCCTTATCCATAAATGATAGATTCTCTTATTTCTTCTGCCTTTTCACTTCCTGCAAGCAATTCCACAAGCGCCAGTGCAAACGGAATTGCCGTTCCCATTCCTCTGCTCGTCACAACATGGCCGTCAACGATAACCATATCTCTTATTACGTCCGCTCCGACAAGTCCTTCTTCCATTGCCGGATAGCATGTAGCCTTTCTCCCTTCCAAAAATCCCAGTTTTCCAAAAACGGTTGGGGCAGCACAGATAGCGGCAATATATTTTTTGCTTCCGTAAAATTTTCTCAGCAACGCTTCAAGACCTCTGTGTTCCTGCAAACGGATTGTCCCCGGCATTCCTCCCGGAAGAACAAGCATCTCGGCATTTTCAAAATTTGCCTCTTCAAACAACGTATCTGCCTGTACGTTTATCTCATGTGATCCATGTATCTCCTTTTCACCTGTCACGGATACCGTCTCAACCTTTATATCTGCTCTTCTTAATATATCCACAACAGTCAGCCCTTCAATTTCTTCAAATCCGTCGGCAAGAAATACACATACTTTTTTCTCCATATCTTTTTCCTCCTTATACAGATTACCTGCATTTTAGCAGACAATAGGGAAAAAAGCAAATGTTTACATTTTCTCCGCGCTATATTATGATATTCGTCAGAGAAAACATTTTTCATACATTAGAAAGGTTGAAATACATATGGAAATTGAAAAAAAATTTTTAGTCAGCCGTCTTCCCGAAAATCTTTCCGCTTATCCCCATCGGACAATCGAACAGGGATATTTGTCCACAGAGCCGGTTATCCGCATACGAAAAGACGGGGAAAAATACGAACTGACCTACAAATCAAAAGGACTTATGATTCGGGAAGAATATAATCTCCCTCTCACTCAATCCGCGTATGAGCATTTAAAACCTAAAATTGACGGACATCTGATTACAAAGGTTCGATACAGAATTCCTTACAACGAACGTCTCACAATAGAACTTGACTGTTTTTTAGGAGAATTTTCTCCGCTTATTTTGGCTGAAGTGGAATTTCCCGACGAAATGTCCGCCAATCATTTTCTCCCGCCGGACTGGTTCGGTGAGGACGTTACGTTTTCTTCCGACTATCAGAACAGTTCTCTAAGTCAAAAAGGCCCGCTTCTTTAAAGAAGCAGGCTCTTTTCTATTCCCCAAGGTTAAATTCTTCGTGAACGGCATTTAATGCTCTGTCCACATCTTTTTCATCAATCAACACGGTAATGCGGATTTCTGAAGTGGAAATCATCTTTATATTGACTCTTGAATTGTAAAGTGCCTCGAACATTCTGGACGCCACACCCGGATTGCTCATCATTCCCGCACCTACAATGGAGATTTTTGCCACATTCTCATCGTATCCGATTTCCTGAATTGTCAATACTTCTTTCTTTTCTTCCAACAATTCAATCGTCGCCTGTAAATCGTCCTGCGAAACGGTAAAGGAAATATCTTTTGTCCCGTTTCTTCCGACAGACTGTAAAATAATCTCTACGTTAATGTTATTTTTTGCAAGAGTGTGGAACAGACTGAACGCAATACCCGGCTCGTCTTTCACACCGATTGCGGACACTCTCGCCGTATTTTTGTCACCTGCCACACCTGTGATTAGCATTTTTTCCATTTTCTTCACTGCCTCCTTCACTATCGTTCCTTCTTCATTGTTTAAACTTGAACGTACAATCAGCGTCACACCATATTTTTTCGCCATTTCCACTGAACGATTATGAAGAACTTTTGCTCCCAATGTGGCAAGTTCCAACATTTCATCATAGGTGACTACCTCTAATTTTCTCGCATTTTTGACAACTCTCGGGTCTGCCGTATACACCCCGTCCACATCTGTGAAAATTTCACAGACATCAGCGTGCAATACTGCCGCCAGAGCGACTGCCGTCGTATCTGATCCGCCTCTTCCGAGTGTTGTGTAATCATCGTATTTATTAACGCCCTGAAATCCGGTTACGATAACAATTTTTCTATTTTCCAATTCATGTGTAATGCGGTCTGTGTCAATTCGCTTAAACCGTGCATTTCCGTACTTTGAAGTAGACTGCATGGAAATTTGAAACGCATTCAGGGAAATTGCCGGAACTCCCATCGCCTGCATTGCCATCGCCATAAGCGATACGGACACCTGCTCACCTGTTGTCAACAGCATATCCAACTCACGTTTTGTCGCTCTCGGATTAATATCTGTCGCTTTCGCAAGCAGTTCATCTGTCGTATCTCCCATTGCCGAAAGTACGACAACAACGTCATTTCCTTTTTGCCAATCTTCTATACAACGTTTCGCAACATTAAAGATTCTCTCTTTATTCGCTACGGAACTCCCTCCAAATTTCTTTACAATTAACATAAATTCCTCCTGCCCTCACGGTCAACTCTCACTAAAGTCATTCTATTCCTCCACACGCATCATATGCAGAATATTGGAAAACTGCGACGCTTTTTCTTCATAAACACTTTCTTTTATTTTCTCTGTCATAAATCCAAACTCACCTTCAACGTTTTCCAACACAATCGTTTCCGTCTTTCCGAATACCCCTTCAATTTTCTCAGCATATTCTTCCGGTGTGCCTTTTATTCTGACAAAGAATTTTTTCTCTGTATCCGCCTTGTCTGTCAGAGAAATCTTCTCGTTTGTCCATACAGGCATAACAGTTCTTCCCATGTTCTTCGCTGCATCTACCACATCTCCAACAACCGCACTTGCCGTAGGAAGTTTTCCAGCACCGCTGCCGTAAAACATCGCATCGCCCAACATGTTTCCTCGCACAAATACGGCATTAAATACTCCGTCCACATGATAAAGCGGGTGACTGTCATTTAACAGGCATGGACAAACCATAGCGCTTATCTTATCTCCGTCTCTTTTTGCCGAAGCAAGAAGTTTAATGGTTCTTCCCAGTTTTTTTGCATATTTCATGTCCGTTGCCGTAATTTCCGCAATGCCTTCCGTGTAAATTTCTTTGTAATCCACACATTTTCCGGAAATAACCGAAGATAAAATCGCAATCTTTCTGCAGGCATCATGCCCCTCCACGTCCGCCTCGGGATTTCTCTCCGCATAACCTTTGTCCTGTGCCTCTTTTAATACTTCATCATATTCCGCGCCTTCATTGAACATTTTTGTCATCATATAGTTGGTTGTTCCATTTAAAATTCCGGTAATCTCTTCAATTTCATCACCTGTCAGCGCCTGATGAAGAGAACGGATAATCGGAATACCTCCGCCTACGCTTGCCTCAAATAAGAAGTTTACGCCATTGTTCATGGCAATTTCCAAAAGTTCTGATCCGCACTGAGCCACCAATTCTTTGTTGGAAGTCACTACGCTTTTCCCGGCCTCTAAAGAACGTTTTACAAAAATGTATGCAGGCTCAACGCCTCCCAGCACTTCCACAACTATTTTGATTTCTTCGTCCTGAACAATCTGCTCAAAATCATTCACAATTATATTTTCTATCGGTGTACCGGAAAAATCTTTTCTATCCAAAACATACTTTACCTGAATCTCTTCACCCGCACGTTTTGCAATAATTTCCCTGTTCTTTTCCAGCACTTCCACAACACCTGAGCCCACCGTTCCGTAGCCCAATACTGCTATCTTTATCATCTGTATCACTCCCTGCCCACAATCTTTAAATAATGTACGCCTTCATTATTCTCTATCTCATTCACCATATCCGAAATATTTCCCGTCGTAGAAAGAATTTCCACACTGATTGTCAGTGTGGCAACTCTATTTAACGGTATACTCTGATGAATCGTAAGAATATTGGCTTTATACTTCGCAATCTCCTGCAAAATCTCAGCAAGAAGCCCCGGCATGTCGTCCATCTGAATTGCTAAAGTAATCGTCTGTCCCTTCTCATTTTCATGGAATGGGAAAATATCATCTTTATATTTATAAAAAGAACTTCGGCTCAGCCCTATTTTCTCTGTCGCTTCCTGAATCGTCATAAAACGCTCCGCCGCAAGCAATCTTTTTACCTCTACCACTTTTAGAAGTACCTCAGGAACTGCTTTTTTCTTAATGACATAGTAATTTGAATCCATGCCACACCTTCCTTTCGCCTTCATTACATCTCATCTTCATTCCGTTTTTTCAGGTATGCGTTAATAAACGGCTCTATATCTCCGTCCAATACCGCAGTTACATTTCCATTTTCCACATTTGTGCGGTGGTCTTTCACCAAGGTATATGGCTGCATAACATAAGAGCGTATCTGATTTCCAAATCCGATTTCCTTTACTTCGCCACGTATGTCTGATACTTTGTCAGCCTGTTCCTGCTGCTTGATCAGGTACAGTTTTGCTTTCAGCATCTGCATGGCTTTCTCACGGTTAGAATGCTGTGACCGTTCGTTCTGACACTGCACGACAATCCCCGTAGGTAAATGTGTAATACGGATAGCGGAAGAAGTTTTGTTTACATGCTGTCCACCCGCACCACTCGCTCTGTATGTATCCACTTTCAAATCATCTTCATTGATTTCAATATCAATCTCATCTTCTATGTCCGGTATAACATCGCAGGACGCAAATGAAGTCTGTCGTTTTCCCGCTGAATTAAACGGTGAAATACGCACCAGTCTGTGAACACCTTTCTCCGACTGCAGGTATCCGTATGCGTTTTCCCCATTCACTTCAAACGTAACGGTTTTTATCCCCGTAATATCCCCGTCCAGATAATCCAATACGGAAATGGAAAATCCTTTTCTCTCCGCCCATCTGCTGTACATTCGATAGAGCATACTCGCCCAGTCACACGATTCCGTTCCCCCTGCTCCCGCATGAAGGGTTACGATTGCATTATCTTTATCATACGGTCCTGAAAGCAGTGTATTGATGCGGATTTCCTCAAAATTTTTTTCAAACTGTCGGATTTCCCTGCGAATTTCTCCAACCATACTCTCATCGTTGTCCTCGTAAACCATCTCAATCAGCATTGCGATGTCTTCATAACTTGTGAGCAGACTTTCTGCATTCTCCAAAAAACTCTGAAGTCCTTTCAATTCACGCATAATCTTCTGAGAGGTCTCCGTATCCTCCCAGAATCCCGGCTCTTCTATTTTCTTTTGCAGTTCTTCCACTCTGTCCTGTTTTCCCTGCAGGTCAAAGTGAATCCCTCAATTCGTTTAATGGCTCTTCATAGGAGTTCATGACACTTTTGAACTGATCTAATTCAACCATATTTTCACCTCTTTTTTAACTATTTTCGTCCACAGCACTGTTTGTATTTCTTTCCGCTTCCACATGGGCATGGATCGTTTGGATATACTTTCTTTTCTTCTCTCTTCTTAGGTTCTTTCACAGATGTGTCATCTTTGTTTGTACCTGTCACCTGTGCAACCTGTTCTCTTTCTACTTTCTGCTCTATTCTAACGTGGAATAACAGACGTACCGTATCTTCTGCAATGGCATTTGTCATTGCTCCAAACATATCGTATCCGAGCATTTTATATTCTACAAGCGGATCTCTCTGACCATATGCCTGAAGTCCGATACCCTGACGCAACTGATCCATATCATCAATGTGATCCATCCATTTTGCATCGATAACTTTTAATAAAATAACACGCTCTACTTCTCTTAAATGTTCAATTTCAGGGAATTCAGCCTCCTTTGCCTCATACGCTTTTACGGCTCTTTCCTTCAATACATGTTTCAATTCTTTCTGACGCATGTTTTTCACTTCGTCCGGAGTAACAAATGTCATTGGAATTGTTGTGAGAAGGCTTCTTTCTAACTCTGCCAAATCCCACTCGTCTGAATCCAAATCAGGAGATACGCATGCATCTACAAGATTTTCCACATACTCCGTAATCATATGATAGATAGAATCTCTCATACTCTCTCCGTCTAACACGCGGCGTCTTTCCTCGTAAATAATCTCTCTCTGTTCATTCATTACCTGATCGTATTCCAACAGGTTTTTACGAATACCAAAGTTGTTATTTTCAATCTTCTTCTGTGCTTTTTCTATGGCATTTGAAAGCATCTTATGTTCTATCTGCTCTCCGTCCTCCACTCCAAGTGTATTAAATACACCCATAAGTTTCTCTGAACCGAACAGTCTCATCAAATCATCTTCCAATGAAATGTAAAATCTTGATTCACCCGGATCTCCCTGACGTCCTGAACGTCCTCGCAGCTGATTGTCAATACGTCTTGATTCATGGCGTTCCGTACCGATGATTTTCAATCCTCCTGCATTCTTTGCATCATCGTCCAGTTTAATATCCGTACCACGACCTGCCATGTTTGTAGCGATAGTTACCGCACCATGCACACCTGCCTGAGCAACAATCTCCGCTTCCATCTCATGGAATTTCGCATTCAATACGTTATGAGGAACTCCTTCTTTTTTCAACATTCTGCTCAACAGTTCAGAAGTTTCAATGGTAATTGTACCAACAAGAACCGGCTGTCCTTTTGCGTGCGCTTCCACAACTGCGTCGACAACCGCCTGGAATTTTTCTTCTTTTGTCTTATATACGGCATCGTCCAAATCTTTTCTCTGTACAGGAAGATTTGTCGGAATCTCAACAACGTCCATTCCGTAAATATCGCGGAACTCTTTTTCTTCTGTCAGGGCAGTACCTGTCATACCACTTTTCTTTTTGTACTTATTAAATAAATTCTGGAAAGTAATTGTCGCAAGCGTTTTACTTTCTCTCTTAACCTTTACATGTTCTTTTGCTTCAATCGCCTGATGAAGTCCGTCAGAATAACGGCGTCCCGGCATAATACGTCCGGTAAATTCATCGACAATCATAACTTCTCCTTCAGGAGTAACAACGTAATCCTGATCTCTGAACATTAAGTTATGGGCACGAAGCGCTAAAATAACATTATGCTGAATTTCTAAGTTTTCAGGATCTGCTAAGTTTTCCAAGTGGAAGAATTTTTCTACTTTCTTCACACCGTCTTCCGTAAGGCTTACGTTCTTTTCTTTCTCATTTACGATAAAGTCGCCTGTCTCCTCGATTTCCTCTCCCATAATGGCATTCATCTTAGAGAATTCTCCGCTCGCCTCTCCGCGTTCCATCTGTCTTGCTAAAATGTCGCATGCTTCATATAATTTTGTAGATTTTCCGCTCTGTCCTGAAATAATAAGCGGTGTTCTCGCCTCATCAATCAATACGGAGTCAACCTCATCGATTACGGCAAAATGAAGCCCTCTCTGTACTAACTGTTCTTTATAAATAACCATGTTATCTCTCAAATAATCGAAACCAAGTTCATTATTTGTCACATATGTAATATCGCAGTTATACGCTTCACGGCGTTCGTCATTGTCCATAGAGTTCAAAACAACGCCGACTGTCAGTCCGAGGAACTCATGTACCTGTCCCATCCACTCAGCATCACGCTTTGCCAAATAGTCATTGACTGTAACGATATGTGTTCCCTTGCCTTCCAACGCATTCAAATATGCAGGTAATGTAGAAACCAAAGTTTTACCTTCACCTGTTCTCATCTCGGAAATACGTCCCTGATGGAGAATAATTCCACCAATTAACTGTACTCTATAATGTCTCATATGTAATGTACGGACAGCGGCTTCTCTTACTGTGGCAAATGCTTCCGGTAAAATATCATCAAGCGTTTCTCCCTTTGCCAGTCTTTCTTTAAATTCTTTTGTTTTATCCCGCAATTCCTCATCTGATAATTTCTGCATATCCGGTTCTAATGCTTCAATCTTATCGACAATCGGATAAATACGCTTTAATTCATGTTCGCTGTGTGTACCAAAAATTTTTTCTAATAAGCCCATATCTTTCTCCTTGTTTGAAAATTCAAGAATCTTCGGTGTCCTTTCCCGAAGTCCAACTATGTTCCATTTTATCACTATACATACGTCAATTCAACCATTTTCTCTTACAAATGTCTTTATGGGGAATACAAAAAAAGAGTGTTGCATTTCGCCCCACTCTTTCCCTTCTAACTTATTTTGTTGGTGTATTATCAGCGCTGTTATTTGTATTGTTATTTGTGTTATTTCGATTATTTCCTGTAACATTATCTACCGTGTCTTCCACACCGTCTACGACATCTCGAACCCCGTTATCAATGCCCCGTCCTACATCTTCCATAACTCCGTCACCGTCTGTATTTTTCTTATCGGTGTTTGTTGTTGTGTTACCATTGTTGTTTGCATTTTCCTTTGTTCCGCAGCCAACTGCAAAAAGCATGCATACGCACAATAACGCTACTACTGTCTTTTTTATCTGTTTCATCTTATTTCTCCCTTTCTGTGTATTATGATTCACTAAGAATTTCTTCTTAACAGTAATATTTGCAAATCATTTTTTTCTATACACATTTTGACTTAGGGAAATTTTACCATTTTTATAAGAAAACATCTTTTATTGTATATAACCCATTTTTCTGCCCCGGCAAAAATTTTGCCGCCTCCAACGCTCCTTTTGCAAAAATAGTTTTAGAATACGCCGTGTGTTTTATTTCAATCACTTCATCTTCCCCTGCGAAAATAACTTCGTGTTCTCCCACTATCTTTCCGCATCGCACGGAAGTAATCGGTATATTTTCCTCTCCCACCGCCTTCCTTAATGCAAGAGCAGTCCCGCTTGGAGCGTCCTTTTTATACCGATGATGTTTTTCAATGATTTCCACATCATATCCCCTCGGAATCAATTCTTTCCCCAACGTTTTTAACAGTCCCAAAAGCACCGTGATGCCCAAAGACATATTTGCCGACTGTAATATAGGAAACTTTCCGGAAGATTTTTCTATTTTTTTCTGTTGTTCCTGGGACAGACCTGTCGTACAAAGAACAAGTGGAAGCGACCTTTTTTCACAGACATTTAGCAGTTCTTCTATCCCTGCGGAATGTGAAAAATCAATCACCGCATCTGCCTTTACCCCGCACTCCCACAGACTGTCAAATACAGGATATGCCCTCTCTTTACTTCCGCATTTGTCCACACCTGCCACAATTTGTACTTCTTCGTCTTTTCCGGCAAGCATCGTAACGATTTCACCCATTTTACCGTTACAACCATGCAAAATTATGTCAACCATATATTTCCTTCCCCTGATAATTCTATACCATACTCACACATAATACGGGCGAGCGTCCTCTCTTTTTCCTCCTCCAATTCTAACAAAGGCATTCTAAGTCCACCCACATCTTTACCCATAAGTGATAACGCTTTTTTAATTGGAATCGGGTTTACTTCACAAAACAACTGACGAATTAAAGGAAGCGCTTTCAGTTGCAATGCACAGCTTTCCTTTATGTTTCCTGACAGAAAGTTTTCGCATATTTTATGCACTTCTTTAGGCGCTATGTTGGCAAGAACGGAAATCACTCCCTTTCCGCCAAGTGATAATACCGGAACAATCTGATTATCGTTCCCCGCATATATGTCTGTTTTTCCTTCTGTAAGTTCCATAATTCTTGCCACCTGCGAAATATTGCCCGACGCTTCTTTTATCGCCACAATATTTTCTTCATTTTTCATCAGTTGGGCAACCGTTTCCGGCTCTATATTGCAGCCGGTTCTGCTTCCTACGTTATATAGAATAATTGGAATTCTTATATTTTCAGCATTTTTTCCATAGTGTGCTATCAAACCTCGCTGCGTAGGTTTATTATAATAGGGGGTTACAACAAGTACGCCGTCCGCACCGCAGTTTTCCGCTTCCTTTGATAATTGCACTGTAGTCTGCGTACAGTTTGTTCCCGTCCCCGCTATAATCGGTACTCTTCCTTTGGCAAATTCTACCGCCCTTCTTATACAGAAGAGCCTTTCTTCTTCTGACAAAGTAGCAGATTCCCCTGTCGTTCCGCAAATAATAAGCGCATCTGTCTGATTCTCACAGTGGTATTCCACCAATTCTTCCAGCATTTCTTCATTGATGCTTCCGTCTTTGCGAAACGGTGTTACAAGGGCAACCCCCGAACCGATAAAAACAGATTTCATTTTCTATTCTCCAACACATTCTAATTTGCTGACAGATACCTCATAGGCAACACGTTTTTCCGTTTCCACCTCCGATAGTTTTTTCACGTATTCTCTGCTCTGAATACGTCCGAGAACCTGAACATGTTCTCCAACCTCAAAAGAAGATGCATATCTTGCATTTCTTCCCCAACAGATACACGGTATGTAATCCGATTTTCCGTATGGTCTGTTGACCGCCAGCAATAAATCCGCGATTTCCCTGCCAAGCGGTGTTTTTCTGTAAACCGGCGCCTTACAGATATATCCGTCCAACAAAATATTATTTGTTTTTGCTCCGTCCAATTCCTCTTCCACAAATGAGATTTCTCTTGCAAACACAGACAGTACAAGTCGGTTTCTGTCCTCCTCGTGTCTGTTATATGAGCGGAACTGACCATTTACCATAATATATTCTCCGCGATAATCCTGTGTCACATCAATAAGTCTTTCTGAAACCATCAATGGGATTCTGTCATCTGAGTTACTCAGTCTTCTCACCAAAACTTCCACCATATAAAATCCTTCACCAAACACTTCATGGCTGAAAGTAAATTCAGATACTACCTCTCCCATAATTGTAACTTGATTGTTTTCAATAACCTTATCCGACATAATTTGTAATTCTCCCTTCCTCTTCGTCGTATTTTCTTGTCTATACTATCTTATTCCCCAATTTTTCTTTTAAGACCATATTTCCCCGAAAACCGTATGCCTTTTCTCGACAACTAAAATCGACATTTTTCCTTCAAAACCCTTGTAATCTAACGATAATGTGATAAACTGTATAAGTTGTAATTTGCTAATAAGCCAAATAGTTGGCTTTTGATAAAAGAAAGAAGGTAACTTATAATGAAAACCAAAAGAGAAGATATAAGAAACATTGCCATTATCGCCCATGTAGACCACGGGAAAACAACTCTCGTTGACGAGTTATTAAAACAAAGCGGTGTATTCCGTGAAAATCAGGAAGTTGCGGAACGTGTTATGGACTCCAATGACATCGAACGTGAACGTGGGATTACTATTCTTGCGAAAAATACTGCCGTATATTATAAAGATACAAAAATTAATATCATTGACACACCGGGACACGCTGACTTCGGCGGAGAGGTAGAACGTGTATTAAAAATGGTAAATGGTGTTATCCTTGTTGTAGATGCTTTTGAAGGTGCAATGCCTCAGACGAAATTTGTTCTTCGCAAAGCGTTGGAATTACAACTTCCGGTTATCGTTTGCATCAACAAAATTGACCGTCCTGAAGCACGCCCTGACGAAGTTATCGATGAAATTTTGGAACTTTTCATGGACTTGGACGCTTCCGACGAACAGTTAGACTGTCCGTTTATCTACGCTTCTGCAAAAGCAGGACACGCTATTTTAGATTTAACTGACGATCCGAAAAACATGGTTCCATTGTTTGAAACAATCTTGGACTACATTCCTGCTCCGGAAGGCGATCCTGATGCGGATACACAGGTATTGATCAGTACAATCGACTATAATGAATATGTCGGACGTATCGGTGTGGGAAAAGTTGATAACGGTACTATTTCCGTAAATCAGGATATGGTTGTTGTAAACGCCCACGAACCTGACAAACAGAAAAAAGTAAAAATCAGTAAATTATATGAATTTGACGGATTAAATAAAGTGGAAGTAAAAGAAGCCGGCATCGGTTCAATCGTTGCCATCTCAGGAATTTCCGACATTGCTATCGGAGATACGCTTTGCTCACCGGAAAATCCTGTTGCGATTCCATTCCAGAAAATTTCCGAGCCGACTATCGCCATGCAATTTATTGTAAACGACAGTCCTTTTGCCGGACAGGAAGGAAAATATGTAACCTCACGTCATTTAAGGGAACGCCTTTTCAGAGAATTAAACACGGACGTAAGTCTTCGCGTGGAAGAATCTGAAAACGCCGACAGTTTCCGCGTATCAGGACGTGGCGAACTTCATTTATCCGTGTTAATCGAAAACATGCGTCGTGAAGGATACGAGTTTGCCGTAAGTAAGGCGGAAGTATTATATAAAAAAGACGAGAAAGGCAAACTGTTAGAGCCAATCGAAACTGCTTACATTGATGTTCCTGATGAATTTACCGGAACGGTTATCGACAAATTAAGCCAGAGAAAAGGTGAACTCCAGAACATGAGTGCATCAAACGGAGGTTATACACGGTTGGAATTTTCTATTCCGGCCCGCGGACTTATCGGTTACCGTGGTGAATTTATGACAGATACAAAAGGAAACGGTATTTTAAATACGGCATTCGAAGGATATGCCCCATATAAAGGAGATATTCAGTACCGCAAACAAGGTTCTCTTATCGCCTTTGAAACAGGGGAATCCGTAACATACGGTCTTTTCAGCGCTCAGGAACGAGGAACTTTATTTATCGGACCCGGTGAAAAAGTTTATTCCGGTATGGTTATCGGTCAGAACGGAAAGGCAGAGGACATTGAATTAAATGTATGCAAAACAAAACATCTGACAAACACCCGTTCTTCAGGCTCTGACGATGCTCTAAAACTGACAACTCCACGTATTTTAAGTTTGGAGGAGGCTTTAGACTTTATTGACACAGATGAATTACTTGAAGTTACTCCGAAAACATTGCGTATCCGCAAAAAGATTCTTGATTCTAAAATGAGAAAAAGAGGAGCAAAATAGTGGATTTTTTAAGATTACTCAAGGGGATTCGCTCCCCTCTTTTCAATAAGATTTTTCAATTTGTTACGTATTTTGGGCAGGAACTTTTAATCATTGCGTTTATCTGCACGCTTTATTGGTGTGTAAATAAACGCTTTGCTTATATCTTGGGATTTACTTACTTTACCGCAGGACTTTGTGTCCAGACATTAAAAATCACATTTCGCATTCCCAGACCGTGGGTAATTGACCCTAACTTTCACCCTGTAGAAAGTGCTGTTCCCGCTGCTACCGGATATTCCTTCCCAAGCGGACATACACAGGGGGCAACCTCTCTTTTTGCTCCCATTGCCTTTCACACGAAAAAGCGGATTCTTTCTTTTTTGTGCGTATGTGCATTTTTACTTGTGGGATTTTCCCGTATGTATTTAGGAGTACACACGCCAAAAGACGTGCTTGTTTCTATGGGTATTTCCCTGTTTTTTGCATGGCTGATTACACATTTCTCCCATATTCTTTTGGATATGGAATGCTACTGGAAACGAATTGTCTTCTGTTTAATCTGTCTTGCCGCCCTAATTTCCATATACACACTTTTTCTTCTGCATACAGATACAATCGACTATAAATATGCTGCCGACTGTCTGAAAGCATGTGGAGCCGGTATCGGATTTGCGGTGGGTTGGTATATTGAACAGACTTATCTGCAGTTTGACGTAAAGACAAAGCACATTTACACACAGGTTCTTAAAGTAATCATCGGACTTTTAATTGCTCTATTGATAAAATCTTTTCTGCCTTTTCTTATCGGTGAGAGTATTTTCTCAAAAATGGCAGAATACTTTATTCTTGTACTATGGATTCTCGTCCTCTATCCATACTGTTTCAACCGGGTAAATAAATTTTCTTTACAGAAAAGCATAGATTAGATAGAATAAAAGAAAAGAGAAAAAGAGGGTTTTCTATGACAAAATATCTATCTGCTATTTTAAAGAAACTGGCAACTGCAATGGAAATATTTATCGCTTTTCTTCTTGCCGTGGGTATCATTTTGCTCTCGGCAAGACTTACTCTCGACCTGATTCACATTCCAAATTTGGAAGTTTCTCCAAATTATGAGGATCTGTTGGAAAACTGTTTTAACCTGATTATCGGGGTAGAATTGATTCGTATGGTATACACGCACAGACCGGGAACTGTATTTGAAGTGTTACTTTTCGCCATCGCACGACAGGTAATTATCGAACACGGCTCTCCGCTAAACAGTCTTATCGGTGTAGTTGCCATAGCTGTTCTGTTTGCAACAAGAAAATTCCTTTTCTGTGAATTTGACGAAGCAGAAAAAATACTTTTTCGTGCAACGCAGAAAGTCTTTCTTGTCAACAGACTGATTCATGTGAACATACCTTTTGAGGAAGGAGATACTCTCCGCGATGTGATTGTACGACAGTTAGATAAACATCAGGAAGATGTCGGCGTGGGTGCATGTGCCTACTTTTCTAATTTAGGACTTCGCGTTGCAAAAATGCATAAGGGAGAAATCTCCCGTGTGGAAGTCATTCGCTCAATCAAATAATCTAAAAGACTGACTTTTAATTGTCAGTCTTTTATTTTTATTTAATATTTTTATCTTTCTTTTTGTTGCATTCTTCTCGGTTTTTATGTATAATATATCCATAGTACAAACTATCCTTTGTACAATATATCGAAAAGGAGTTGGACAGCATGAAATTTATTATTAGCGGAAAAAACATTGAGGTAACACCAGGTTTAAAAGAAACTATCGAGCATAAACTCGGCAAATTAGAAAGGTACTTCACTCCTGACACGGAAATTATTGTAACACTTAGTGTAGAAAAAGAACGTCAAAAAATTGAGGTTACTATTCCTGTTAAAAAAGACATCATTCGTTCGGAGCAGGTAAGCAGCGATATGTATGTATCCATCGATTTGGTAGAGGAAGTTATTGAAAGACAACTTCGTAAATACAAAAATAAATTAGTGGCAAGACATCAGGCAGGCGGTAATTTTAATCAGGCTTTCTTTGAATCGGAAGATGATACGGCCGACACCAACGAGATTAAAATTGTTCGTACAAAACGATTCGGTATCAAACCGATGTTCCCTGAAGATGCTTGTATGCAAATGGATTTATTAGGACATAACTTCTTTGTATTCAGCAATGCAGAAACAGAACAGGTAAATGTAGTTTATAAACGTAAGGACGGTTCATTTGGTTTAATTGAACCGGAATTCCAATAGTACCCCCTTTTTAAAGAGCCTTCGCAAACTAAATGCGAAGGCTCTTTTCCTTACTGTCTTCTTCTGTAATCTCCCGTATCACTCTGCATGGATTTCCCACTGCCATCGAATTGTCCGGTATATCTTTTACAACAACACTTCCACCACCAATGACAACATTATTCCCTATGCGGACTCCCGGCATCACATGTACCCCCGCACCAATCCATACATTATCGCCAACGGTAATCGGACGGGCATATTCCAATCCCGTATTTCTTCTCTCAAAATCAATCGGGTGTCCTGCCGTATAGAATCCACAATTTGGACCTACAAAAACATTATCCCCAAAAACAACTTTCCCACCGTCTAAAATCACTGTATTATGATTCGCAAAAAAGTTCTCTCCAATTTCTATGTTATACCCATAATCACACCAAAACGGTGCAATAATACAAAACTTTTCTTTTGTTTTTCCTAAAAGTGATTTTATAATTTTCATCTGATTTTCTTCATCAGAAGGTCGCAACTGATTATATTCATAACACAAATCTTTCGCAACTTTTCTTTCCTGCAATAATTCCGTATCATTATTCGCGTCATACAGCATTTGTCTCTTCATTTTTTCTTTCTCAGTCATAATGTGATTTCAATCTGATTATTTTCTATACCTATAATGCAACTCTCATAATATCCGTCCCCCGTTGTACGAGGACCGCTCATAACTTCAAATCCATCTTTTCGCAGTTTCTCCGTTAATTCATTCACTTTTTCTCTGCTTCCCACACGAAAGGCAAGGTGAATAAATCCTGTTCTTGCAAACGTCTTCTCCGCATCGTCCATAGAAGGTCTGTGCATGATTTCTAACCTTGCTCCATCATCAAACGATAAAAAATACGATTGAAAATCCGTTTTAATATTGTGATATTTTTTATTTGAAACCGCTCCAAAATACTTTTCAAAAAACTCTCTCGTCCGCTCCAAGTCTTTTACATACATTGCTATATGTTCAATTTCCATATATTATCTCCTTCTACTCCTGAAAAATGACCATTTCTCCATCTATCTTTGCAAAATAACATTCTTCCCCTTTTTCGATAAGTGCCTGCCCGTTTGTGCCTTCCACAATCTCACCGGTCAGCACTTCTTCCTCTTTTGGAACAAGCACTTCCAAAACAACCTTTTCCGTATATGTGGACTGCAGAACAGTTATCCCCCTCTGACCTAAAATGTACTGTATTTTCCCCAGTCCCGTATAATCCGTAGTAATTTCCAGTTTACACCCGTACATTTTGGTTATAATCTTACTGGCAGAAATTCCTTCCTGTGTCGCCTTTGAATAGGCACGAACCAAACCTCCCGTGCCAAGAAGTGTACCGCCAAAATACCTTGTAACAACAACTGCGATATTGTGAATTTTTTCTCCCAAAAGAACATCGAGCATTGGTTTTCCCGCTGTTCCGTTTGGTTCTCCGTCATCACTACAGCGCTGTACCTCAAATCTCTCTCCGGCTGTATACGCAAAACAGTTGTGAGTGGCGCTCCAATGCTGTTTTCTCACTTTTTCGATAAACTCCAGCGCCTCCTCCTCTGTTTTTATCGGCTGAACGGTTGCAATAAATCTTGATTTTTTCTCCACAATTTCAGCCTCTCCGCCTGTGTATACTGTTTTATATTCTGCTAACATATTCATTTTCACCTTTTCCTGATATAAATACTTATTCGTCCTGAATACTATTACTATAAAAGAATTTCTTCTTATCCACAAGATTTTCTTAAGTTTTTCCTACTATTTATGAACTTTTTATTTTTCGCTTTATTTAAAATTGGTTATTTGATATAATATCATGGTAAAAGGAGGCAAAACTCATGAATTATGGAAAAAAGAACGCTTCAAAAAAGCAGCGGGAAATCACCTCTAAAGCAAATATGCAAAAGAAACGAATTTTCTCCCGCCTTTTTAAATCCGTTATACTTTGTATTGTAATCATTGGGATTGTCGGTATTATCGGTGCCGGTTTCTTCGTAAAGAAAACTATTGATAACGCACCAAATATCTCTCCTGCGAACGTAAAACCTACGGGATACACAACATTTGTTGTGGATAAAGACGGAAATGAAATTGAGAAATTTGTTTCTTCCGGCTCCAACCGTGTATACAAAACACTTGATGAGATTCCGGTTCATCTCCGCCAGGCTTTTGTCGCCATTGAAGATGAACGTTTTTATCAACATAAAGGGATCGATCTAAAGGGAATCGTTCGTGCAGGGGTTGTCGGACTAACCAGTGGGCATTTTTCAGAAGGTGCCAGTACAATCACACAGCAGTTAATTAAGAATACAGTCTTTCCTGATTTTGTAAACGAAAACGGCTTTTTTGAAAGCCTTGAGCGTAAAATTCAGGAACAATATTTGGCTTTGGAAATTGAAAAACAGATGGATAAAGATTTAATTTTGGAAAATTATATGAATACCATCAACCTCGGCCAAAACACTTTGGGTGTACAAGCCGCTTCCAAACGCTATTTTAACAAAGATGTTTCCGAATTAACCTTGTCGGAATGTGCCACAATTGCGGGAATCACTCAAAATCCAAGCACATTTAACCCTGTGACAAACCCTGAGAAAAATAAAGAGCGCCGCAAAAAGGTTCTTACAAAAATGTTAGAGCAGGAATGTATTTCACAGGCAGAATATGATGAAGCGCTGGCTGACGACGTATATGCCCGCATTCAGAATGTAAATACCCAACTTGCAGGCTCTGATGTAGATTCCTATTTTATTGATGCTCTTGCTGATCAGGTTATCGAGGATTTGCAGCGCACCGATCCGGGTTATCCGGGTTATTCCGAAACGCAGGCAATTAACGCTCTTTACAGTGGAGGTTTGACGATTTACGCTACGCAGGACGCTGAAATTCAGAAAATTGCCGATGAAGAAATGAATGACGACAGTAACTATCCTTCATCTGTGTATACGGGAGTTGAATACGCCCTGACCGTCACAAGAAAAGACGGCACACAGGAAAACTACAGTTCCGGTCATCTCAAAAAATTTGGAAAAGAAAAATATAACGATAAACAGGGATTGCTTTTCACTTCCGAGGAAAAAGCGAAGGCTCGTATAGAGGCATTTAAAGCGTCTATTGCACAGGAAGGCGATAAATATGATGAAAAAATCCTCTTTTCGCCGCAGCCACAGGCATCTGCAGTTATTATGGATCAATATACGGGAGAAGTGAAAGCGCTCGTGGGCGGACGCGGTAAAAAACAATCCAGCCGAAGCCTGAACCGTGCAACCGGATCACTCAGACAACCCGGATCTGCATTTAAAATTGTTGCAGTTTATGCCCCTGCTTTGGACAGCGCAGGTCAGTCTTTAGGAACAGTAACAAAAGATGAGCCTTTTGAAAGAAACGGAAAATCTTACAAGAACGCCTACAATGGTTTCAAGGGTAATGTTACAATGAGAACTGCCATTCAAGATTCCGTCAACATCAGTGCTCTTAAAACTTTTGAGGAAATAACTCCTCAACTCGGATTTGAATACTCCGAGAAATTAGGAATTTCAACTTTAGTTAAGTCAAAAAAAATCAACGGAAAAGTATATAGTGATTTACAGCTTCCAACAGCCCTCGGCGGTATCACTGACGGTGTCTACAATCTGGAAATGACGGGTGCTTATGCCGCCATTGCTAACGGCGGTGTTTATAATACACCTATCTTCTATACGAAAATTTTAGACCACGAGGGAAATGTTCTTATTGATAATACGAGCAACTCAAGAACTGCTCTGCGTAAATCTACCGCTTATCTTCTGACAAGTGCAATGGAAGATGTCGTAAAACAGGGAACAGGTAAACAGGCAGCCCTTACCAATATGCCTGTTGCAGGTAAAACCGGTACAACTACTTCCCGTGTTGATATTTGGTTCTGTGGATTTACTCCTTACTATACCTGTTCTGTGTGGGTTGGTTTTGACGATAATAAAGAACTTCCGAGCGGAAACTATAACCAAAAATTATGGAAAGGAATTATGTCAAGAATCCATAAGAACCTTCCATACAAAGACTTTGAAGTGCCGGATACCGTGGCAAAGAAAAAGGTATGTTCTATTTCCGGTAAAGTCGCTTCCTCTTCTTGTCCATATCATATGGAATATATAGCATTAGATGGCGGCTCAGATAAAGTTTGTTCAAGCCATTCCGGTTATCCGGGTTCTGTAGGCGGAATAACATCATCTGAAGATGAAAACACAAATCAAGATGAAAATGGTGATTTCTCAGATGGAAATGATACGACCGCAACACAGCCTGAAAACAGTGGAACAGACAACGGGAACGGTTCTGACAGCACCGATAACAGTAATAATTCCGGGGACGGCAATTCTGATTCAAATCAGGAACAGCCTGTTCCTCCGACAGTACCGTAGTAGCAAAAAGGACGTAGGTTTTATAAAAACCTACGTCCTTTTTTCACGCTTATTCAAGAATTAATTTCGCTGCTCCATAAATTCCCGCATCATTTCCCAGTCTTGCCAACTCAAATCGACATTCTTTATTGGCAAAAAATACTCTTTCCATAAATGATTCTGTAATGTAGTCCAAAAGAATTGTTCCGGCTTTTGAAACTCCTCCACCGATAACGACTATTTCAGGATCAACTGCTGCTGCCAGATTTGCCAACGCATAACCTAAATATTTTCCAAATTCTTTTGCAATCTCTATGGCAACTGCATCATTTTCTTTTACCGCATCAAACACTGTTTTTGCACTGACTTCTTCATTGCGTAATACAGTTTCATCATCATTTTCTGCAAGACGTTTTTTTGCAAGTCTTACAATCCCCGTAGCAGACGCATACTGCTCCAAACAGCCTCTGTTTCCGCAGCCGCATTTTTCTGTTTCTTCGTAATTAACACAGATATGTCCGATTTCCCCGCCGGCTCCATGTCCACCGACTACCATATGTCCGTTGGAAATAATTCCTCCGCCGACTCCTGTCCCGAGCGTTACCATAACCATGTTTTTGTGGCCGAATCCGCCGCCTTTCCACATCTCGCCCAAAGCGGCTACATTAGCATCATTTCCAACTTTTACGGGAATTCCCACCAATGTTTCCAATTCGTGTTTTACTTCTTTGTATCCCCAACCTAAATTGGCAGTTGCCTGTACAACCCCCGCTTCTGTAACCGGGGCAGGTATCCCCACGCCGACTCCCAGAACTGCTTCTTTATCCAAGTTGTGATTTTCCATTTTTTCTCGAATCGAATCTGCCACATCAGGAAGAATCATTTCTCCGTGATTTTCTTTTCTCGTTTCAATTTCCCACTTTTCTATCAAAGTTCCGTCAAAATGGAACACCCCCATTTTAACCGTAGTTCCTCCAATGTCAACTCCAAAACAATATCTCATTTTCTCTCTCCTATTTCTTCTGCGTTAAATTTTCCTGTACTCTTCTGTACAATTCCTGTGCTGCATTGTAGCCCATCTGTTTCTGTCTGTGGTTAACTGATGCAGACTCTACGATAATGGCAAGGTTTCTTCCCGGACGAATCGGAATGGAATGACATACCACCTTATTTCCGAGGAATTCCGTGTACTCTTCTTCCAATCCAAGTCTGTCGTATTCTTTTTCCTTGTTCCAATCTTCCAGAGTGATAACAAGGTCAATATTCTGCGTTTCTTTTACACTCTGCACACCGAAAAGCATTTTTACGTCAACGATTCCAATACCGCGCAACTCGATTAAATGTCTTGTAATATCCGGCGCTGTACCGACAAGAGTTTCATCACTGACTTTTCTAATTTCGACAACGTCGTCCGTTACAAGTCGATGTCCTCTCTTAATTAATTCCAAAGCCGCTTCGCTTTTTCCGATACCGCTTTCTCCCATAATCAATACTCCGACACCATATACGTCAACTAAAACACCGTGAATGGAGATGCAAGGTGCAAGTTCCACATTCAGCCAGCGTATCGCCTCCGCCATAAATGCAGACGTTTTTTTGTCTGTCGCAAAAACCGGAATATTTTTCTCGTTTGCCTTTTTCAACATCAACTCGTCCGGATATACTTTTGTACTATATATCAAACATGGAATGTCATACGATAATAATTGTTCGTATATGACTTCTTTTCTCTCTTCCGGCATCTTTTCTAAATACGTATATTCCACGTATCCAATCACCTGAATACGCTCTGAATCAAAGTGGTCAAAAAATCCTGTCAACTGTAATGCAGGACGGTTAATGTCCGGCACCGTAATAACTCTCTCCGTCATATCTATATCCGGTGTAAGATTTTTCAGTTCCATTTTTTCAACTAATTTTTCTAATCCGACACTTCCAGCGCAACTCATAAAGTTCCTCCTCCTATTTAAAATGTTCACTCTGCTTAGTATATCATTTATGGAAAAAGTTGTACACTTCCTGAGCCGATTTTTCGTTCATTGACGGTAAATTTTTCAACTCTTCCACCGTCGCCTCTTTGATTGCATCTAAACTCATGAAATGTTTCATTAAATCTTTTCTTCTGGCCGGGCCTATTCCTTTAATATCATCTAAAATAGAGTGAACCTGTCCCTGTCCTCTCAGTTTTCTGTGAAATTCTATTGCAAATCGGTGTGCCTCGTCCTGAATCCGTGTAATCAGACGAAATGCTTCCGAGTTTCTGTCAATCGGTATTTCCACGTTATTATAGTATAACCCTCTTGTCCTGTGATTATCATCTTTTACCATACCGCAGACCGCAATATTTAAGTGTAATCGTTTCAATACCTGCAGCGCCACATTGACCTGTCCTTTTCCACCGTCCATCATAATCAAATCCGGAAATGAGGTAAAACTTCCCAGTTCTTTTCCTTCCTCTTTTTCTTTGATACCATGCTCAAATCTTCTCGTCAGCACTTCTTCCATACTTGCGTAATCGTCTGCTCCCTGCACACCTTTTATTTTGAATTTTCGATAATCATTTCGTTTTGGCTTTCCTTTTTCATAGACAATCATGGAGCCAACGGAATTAAACCCGTTCGTATTGGAAATATCAAACGCTTCCATTCTGACAAGATTTGACAAACCAAGCAGTTTTTCTATTTCTTTTACTGCGCCGATTGTTCTTCCTTCTTCTCTTTTTAGTCTTTCTTTGTCTGTGGAGAGAACAAGTTTTGCATTTTTCTCCGCCAAATCTACCAGTTTCTTTTTCTGCCCCTTCTGATGAACCGTAATATATACTTTGTGTCCCCTCTTCTGTGTAAGCCATTCCTCCAAAAGTCTACTCTCTTTTAATTCTTCCTGCACCATAAGTTCACGCGGAATATATGGTGTCCCTGCATAAAACTGTTTAATAAAATTTTCTAAAATCTCATTTTTTTGTTCCCCTTCGTTTATCTTCATATAGAAATGGTCTCTCCCAATCAGTCTTCCGCCGCGGATAAAAAACACCTGCACCACTGCATCATTCTCCTCCGTTGCCACGGCCAGAATATCTTTGTCCTCCCCGTCACTGTTTGTTATTTTCTGCTTCTGAGCAATCTGCTTTACGCTGTTTAGTAATTCCCTGTATTCGATTGCCTTTTCAAAATCCAGTTCTTCTGACGCCTTCTCCATTTTTTCTTCCAGTGTTTTTAAAATCTTATCGTATTCCCCACCGAGAAAACGCAGAGCCTGCTGCACGGATTTCCTATACTCTTCTTTTGAAACATAGCCCTGGCAGGGCGCATAACATTGTTTAATATGATAATTCAGACATGGGCGCTCTTTTCCAATGTCCTTCGGCAGATTTCTGTTACAACTTCGTATATGGTAAAGTTTACGGATTAAATCTATCGTATCTTTCACCGCCCCCGCGCTTGTGTACGGACCAAAATATTTTGCCTTATCTTTCTTTATCTCTCTGGCAAACAGAACTCTCGGATAGTCTTCTTCCACCGTCACTTTAATAAAGGGATACGTCTTATCGTCCATCAGCATGGTATTGTATTTCGGTCTGTGTTCTTTGATTAGATTACACTCTAATACAAGCGCCTCCAGTTCCGAATCCGTCACAATATATTCAAATCGGGAAATGTGGGTAACCATCTGCTCTATCTTAGCCCCCTTATTCCGACTGCTCTGAAAATATTGACGCACACGGTTCTTCAGGCTGATTGCCTTTCCCACATAGATGATATCGTCTTTTTCATCATGCATTAAATATACTCCGGGTCTGCCCGGTAACTTTTTTAATTCTTCCTCTATGTTAAACATTTCTTTTTTCCTTTCTACCCTTTGTATTTTAACACATCTTTTATGCTCAAAAAAGGCATATCCCACAAAACAGGATACGCCTTTTCGATTTATTTTTCTCTTATTTTTTTGATTTCTTAGCAAGAATAGGCATAATTGCACCTAATCCTAAAAGAACAAATGGTGTGAGAATGTTCAATGTAAGCTGGAATAAATCCTCTGAGTAAATACCTCCGATGCAGGCAATTGCAGTAAAGATAAAGCACCATGCCCCAAAGATAATACCAACCGTTTTATTCTTCACGAATTTATATTCAGGAGCAAATTTTTCTCCCGCTTTTTTCAATGCAATGTAAGCAACAAATACCCATAAGTAACGTAATGGCATACATACGGAATTTAATTTTACAAGCCATTTTACTAAAACGTCTACATTTTTAATACCAAATGCAGGAATGATAATCAAGATACTTACGATTACCGCTACTAATTTATGTCCGTTTGTATAAGCGCCATGTTTGTTCTGTTTGAACATTGATTTTGGAATATAGTTCTCATCAGCGTTTCCAAGTAACATACAAAGTGGTGCATCGATGGAAATAACCATAACCGAGAACTGTCCGAGGAACTGTGTAATCGCATATAAAATAACGAATAAGTTTCCTACTTTATAGTAATCACCTAATTTCTGGAATGCGTAGTAAGCACCGTTTGTCATAAGGTCCTCAGGAATGTTATTAGAGTCAAACATCATTCCCATGGAAATTGTTCCTAAAATCGCACATACGGCAACCATAACAGCTAACGCTATCATACCTTTTGAAAAGTCTTTCGCAGGATTTTTTGTCTTGTTTACATATGGCGAGAATTTCTCACAACCACCTACCGCAAATACAAGGATAGATAATCCTGTAAAGAATTTCATGTCGAATGTCGGCATAAATGTTTTCACAGACCAGTCAATCTCTAATAATGGCGCATTTGTAATCGCAGGCGCTGCCATCATTAAAACAATGTATAAGATAGACATAATAAACATTGTTGTTCCCGCAAGTGTAGAAATCTTCTTCAACATGGAAACACCTTTAGATGCAAGGAATAATGCCAGGAAGAAAATAGCAAGACAGAGAATCTGCATAACTGTCGTATTCATCTCACTTGCTCTGTTGTCCTGGAATATGATCCAACTTGTTGCAATAACCGCTGAGTTCGGTTTCTGTGAAATGTAAGGCATATGCACTACCCAGTATGTCCAACCGGCATAATATGCAAGTCTTTTTCCCATAGTTGCTGAAATCCATGAACTTACACCACCGTTCGCATTTTTAAATGCTGAACCAAGTTCGCCTACCATCAACGCATATGGTACAAAGTAAATACCGAATACAATTATCCATGCAACGATTGCCTGCAAACCATTGTATTCTGAGAATCCGTTGATAACGTTACCGAATCCCCATACACCACCAAACGCCATAAACGCAAGGCTGTACCACAAAATTTTCTTTTCGTTTTTCTGATTCATAGTTTTTCTCCTTTTGTTAAGTTACTATGTTAATGGTATAACAATCTTTTCTATTTTGCAAGAAATATTTCATTTTTCTCTTTCCAATTTTTGTTTTTGAATTTTTTTATGCAACTATTTATTCAGAAAAAGAATGTATGGAACCTTTCGGAAAGAAAATTGTCACTCTCGTATATTTTCCCTCCTCCGAATCAATCTGAAGCCGAAGTCCCAGTCTGTCACTCAGTTTTTTCGCTAAATACAATCCCATTCCCGTGGCGTTTGTCTTTTTCCTGTTTGAGCCTGTAAAACCTTTTTCAAACACTCTCGACAATTCAGACTGTTTAATTCCGCAACCGTTATCTTCCATGACAAGCGAAATATTTCCATCATGACTGACACTGTAGATGACAAGTCTTTTTTCTTCCTTGTTCATATATTTTACCGCATTCTGTAATATTTGAGAGAGAATAAACTGAAGCCATTTCTCATCTGTATACACCGTATTTTCCATATCGTGAATATCCAGAGTTACTTTCTCTTCCAACAAAACATATCGAAACTTCAACAGAACATGATGCATCATCTCATCTAAAGATAACTCTTTGACAAAATAATCTTTCTCTGTATTTTCGCTTCTCGCATAATACAGCATCTGCTCTACCAACTGAAAAATCTTATCCGTTTCTTTCTTCAGCGAATAGTCTCTCGCATTATCAAAAGTCAGCGACAATGCTCCGATTGGTATTTTAATCTCGTGGGCAAAACTTTCCACATATTCCTGATATTCCACCTGTTCTTCCGTCAAAGCACTGATTTTGTCATTCATCGCCTTACATGCCCTTTTCAGCGCATAATAATATGCCTGATTTTCCAAATCTTTCGGTTTCTGAAGAATTTCAGAAATATAGTATGCCTCCTGAAGATTATCGGTCATTTCAACTATCCGTTGATTTTTTCTGCATTTATTGCGATAAGTCAACCATAGAAAGCCTATTTGAAAAACGGTATAGATGAATATCATCAGTGAAATATACAGACCGTCCACCCCTGATAAAAAGAGAAGAAAGGAAACCAGTACAAGAAAAAATAATTGAAACAGAATAGTTTCTTGCAAATAATCAATAATTCAAATCCCAGTTTGTGTGGAAGATACGCTCAAAATCTTGCAAACCGACGGAGTGAACCAGCCTGTGGCGAGCGATTATCAAGCCCCCGTTATCTAACAGGGGGCACAAAAAACAAGAGACAATATACATTAACAAGCGGAAACCGCTGTATTTACAAGGCGAAAACGCATTTTACATGGTGTGATATATATTATGCCATTATCACTTGGAAAAATTGAATAAGACATTTTCCTGATATAGAATGGCTTTGGAATAGAATGTAGATTCAATGTGCAACTTGATAGGGTGAATAATAAATTGATTAGAAACCAAT
>NZ_BAAHSH010000001.1:0-26729 GCF_054660755.1 Faecalimonas hominis | reverse complement strand
ACTGCCTCCTCTATTTTTAGTATTATTCTATAATCAATCCCTCTTTTTCCATAACATCAACCACTTGATTTACGTATTCTTCACACAGTTCATGTGTAGATGCTTCCACCATAACGCGGATAACAGGTTCTGTTCCGCTCTCTCTTACGAGGATACGTCCGTCATTTCCTAATGCTTCTGTCACTTTTTCCACTTCACGAACTACCGCCGGATTTTCTCTTGCTGTCTTCTTGTCAGAAACTCTCACATTTTTTAACAACTGCGGATAGATTTTCACTTCCTCCGTCAGTTTTCCAAGCGTTTCTTTCTTTTCCAACATCACTTCCATCAGAAGAAGTGAAGTTAAAATTCCGTCACCTGTCGTTGCATATTTGCTGAAAATAATATGTCCCGACTGTTCTCCGCCCAGTGAGTGATTATTTTGTACCATATTTTCATATACATATTTATCTCCCACTGCAGTTTTTTCATACTTCATTCCCACTTTATCACAAGCCTTGTATAAACCGATATTCGACATAATTGTTGTAACAATCGTATCGTTATTTAAACGTCCCTGTTCTTTTAAATATTTTCCGCAGACATATAAAATCAAATCGCCGTCCACAACATTTCCGTTTTCATCAACCGCAAGACATCTGTCCGCATCTCCGTCGTAGGCAAATCCTACATCTAATTTTTTCTCTTTTACAAATTCCTGTAAGGTTTCTATATGAGTTGAACCGCAGTTTCTGTTAATGTTTGTTCCGTCCGGTTCACTATGAATTACATAAGTTTTGGCTCCCAACGCATCAAAAACACTTTTCGCAATTGATGAGGCACTTCCGTTAGAGCAATCCAATCCCACTCTTTTATCTTTGAAAGAACGTGTCGCCATTGCAATCAAGTGACCGATATAGCGGTTTCTTCCCGCTGAATAATCTACTGTGCGCCCCAAATTTTCTCTAGTTGCCAGTGGAAGTTCTCCAAATTCTCCGTCAATATATGCCTCCACTTTCTCTTCTACTTCAGCTTCCAGTTTATGTCCTTTTCCGTTAATTACTTTTATTCCATTATCGTAAAATACGTTGTGGCTAGCCGAAATCATAATTCCACAGTCAAAATCTTCTGTTCTTACCACGTAGGAAACGCTCGGCGTTGTCGTTACATGAAGAAGATAAACGTCGGCTCCTGATGCTGTCAATCCTGCTGAGAGGGCATCTTCAAACATATAACTGCTTCTTCTTGTATCTTTTCCAATAATTACTTTCGCTTTGTGGTTCTGTCCGTAATACCAACCTAAAAAACGCCCTACTTTAAAAGCGTGTTCCACAGTTAATACAACATTTGCTTCCCCTCTAAAACCGTCTGTTCCAAAATATTTTCCCATTATTAATTCTCCTTCTTTGTATTATTGTCCTGTTTTTTTGCACAATCTTATTTTACAATATCATATTATATACTCCTTCTCGGAAATATACAAGAATTTTTTCAGAAAAATCTCAAAAAACACAAATAGCCGCCATTACTTGCAATAATGACGGCCGTTCATAAAACAGTTTTTAGTTGTTATTAAGGGTAAGTCCCATTAAAATATCTTCATAAAATAACCAAGCGTTTTCTCAACGACAAAAAAATGATATGAAGCGTGTATAATCGTTGGCAAATATATGTTACCGGAGTACGCATATAAAAATGAAAAATTATCTATTTTGCCAACCGGTAAATTGCCTCCAAATAGATTCTAAGCCATGTCTCGATTTTGCTTATCTCCAAATATTCGTTTTTCTCATGCATCACATTCTCCTGATCCGGAAGCAGTGCTCCAAAAGCAACACAGTTTTGCATCGTGCGGGCATATGTGCAGCCTCCGTCCACTTCCGGTTCCGCTTTCATATCCCCTGTCACATCTCTGTACACCTGCATCAGTGTCTGCACAAGGAAACTGTCTTTGTCGATATGTATTCCTTCTATGCGGTCTAAAATCTCTGCTTCGATTCCCGAACCTTCCAAAGCCTTTTCCAGTTGTGCCATTACTTCTCCACATTTATACGTTACCGGAACACGGTTATCCACGGCAAATCTGACTTCGCCGTCCGAAACTCCCACTGTTCCCACATTGAATGACAGTATACCTGATTCCTCGTCAGAAAATCGCAATCCCAAATTTTCTCCGTGTAAACACAATCCGATATATTTCATATAAAGTGAAGCAATTCTTTCCAAATCGCCTCCTACTTTCAACTCATCTACGGCAAGCATCACACCTGTGATAGCATTTATACCATTTTCTACCCACGCACCATGTGCAGCCTTACCAAAAACAGTCAGAGTAATCTTATCTCCTTTTCCGCTTATCTCATAAGCACAGCCGCTTTTCTCTTTCCACTGCTCTTTCTGCCTTTCAATTTCCGGCAAATATTTTGCGTCCAAACATACGCTTGCTCTTTCCGGCACGGAATTAACCGCATTTCCTCCCTGAAGCGAAATCTCTTCTGAAATTTTCATTTTCAGAGAATACTGGAGTAATCCTTTTTCCGCATATTTTAACGGGAAATCCGCATCAGGTGTAAAGGCAATCTGAGGCGTTTCCACTTTCTTTTCCCCAAAATAGTATTCCATACATTTCCAGTTTGTCTCCTCATTTGTTCCGATAATCAGACGCACTTTTTTCTTCAGGGGAATGTTCATTTCCTTCAATATGCGCATTGCGTGGAGACATACAACCATAGGCCCTTTATTGTCCAAGACGCCGCGGCCATACAGACGCCCGTCTATGATTTGTGGGTTATAAGGATCACATATCCAGTCCTCTCCACAAGGGACAACGTCGGCATGGCAGAGTATCCCTAATGTTTCCTCTCCTTCTCCAAAATCGATATGTCCCGCATAATTATCAAAGTTTTCACTGATAAATCCCATATCTTCACCCAGTTTCAACGCACATTGAAGTGCTTTTGCCGGACCTTCCCCAAAAGGCATTCCCTCTTTTCCTTCACCTTCCACACTGTTGATGGAACACAATTTTATAATATCCTCAACAATTTTTTCCACATCATTTTGTAACACTCTTCTCTCTTCCATAATTTTCTCCTTCCGGTAATTTCTCTTTTGAAAAAACACTCATAAATTCTCCATCGAATTTATGAGTGTTCTGTTTGCTGATTAATGGTGGAATAAACGGATTCCCGTAAATGCCATTGCCATATCGTATTTATTACAAGTTTCAATTACATTGTCATCACGAACCGAACCGCCCGGCTGTGCAATATATTTGACACCACTCTTATGTGCTCTTTCAATATTATCTCCAAATGGGAAGAACGCATCTGAACCCAACGCAACATCTGTCATTTTATCTAGCCATGCGCGTTTTTCTTCTCTTGTAAATACTTCCGGTTTTACTTTGAAAATATTCTGCCATGTACCTTCTGCCAATACGTCCTCATATTCATCACCAATATACAGGTCAATTGCATTGTCTCTGTCCGCTCTTCCGATTTTGTCTACGAACTGTAAACCTAAAACCTGTGGAGACTGACGCAGCCACCAGTTGTCCGCTTTCTGTCCTGCAAGACGTGTACAGTGGATACGTGACTGCTGTCCTGCACCGATTCCGATGGCCTGTCCGTCTTTTGCATAACATACGGAATTTGATTGTGTATATTTCAATGTAATCAATGCGATTGCCAAGTCAATTTTTGCCTGTTTTGGTATTTCTTTATTTTCCGTAACTACGTTTGATAATAATTCGTCATCAATTACAAGTTCATTTCTTCCCTGTTCAAATGTAATTCCAAATACTTCCTTATGCTCAATCGGATTCGGCTCATATGCAGGGTCAATCTCGATAATTGCATAATTTCCTCTCTTCTTCTGCATCAGTAATTCCAACGCTTCCGGCTCATATCCCGGAGCGATTACACCGTCTGAAACTTCACGTTTAATTAATTTTGCAGTGGCAACGTCACAAACGTCCGAAAGAGAAATGAAATCTCCGAAAGAAGACATTCTGTCTGCACCTCTCGCTCTCGCATAAGCGCAGGCAAGCGGAGATAACTCACCCATATCATCTACCCAGTAAATTTTTGCCAATGTATCATCAAGAGGAAGCCCCACTCCTGCTCCTGCAGGCGAAACATGTTTGAAAGAAGTCGCTGCCGGAAGACCTGTGGCTTTTTTCAATTCTCTAACTAACTGCCAGCCGTTGAACGCATCTAAAAAGTTGATGTATCCCGGTTTTCCGCATAACACTTTAATCGGAAGTTCTCCCTGTTCCATGTAAATTCTTGAAGGTTTCTGATTTGGATTACAACCATATTTTAATTCTAATTCTTTCATTTGTTCCTCTCCTATTTGTTTTTATTTACAATTTTTGTTTCTTCTTTTCCTGTTTCAATATCAATATAACGCACAAACAAAGATACTTTATTATCCTCATTTAAGCTGTTCCATAACATCTCCGCAAACGCTTCCATATCATCTGACATTGCAACTCTTTTTGGTTCTCCCTCAAAACTTGGAAGAGGATTTCCGTCACATTTATATGTATGAATAAAATGTCCTTCCCCTGCAATTGCATTTTCATAAGCAAATGTGTAGCGGTTGCAAGCCTCAGGATTTCCATTGTCGCTCTTTAAAATGGACATGGCATAACTGTATTTTCCGTTTTCAATATGTAATACACCTGAAATACGAGGTGTATAGTTCGGTGCGTCCGGCTCAAACTCTCTGCATCTCAATGACTGCTCAAATGTCAGTTGTTTGTCCATTCCCTCATAAATTGTGTCTGTCTGGTCACCGTTTGTCACGATTGTCTTATTGCCCAACACTCTTACCGGTGCATAGATAATTAAACTTGGATCTGTTAATTTGGAAGGGTCAAATGCCTGTGTGCGAATTCCTCTTCCTTCTTCTACGAATACACGATTTCTACTATTTTCACTTCTGCCCATAATGAAGTATGCCGTTACCGCTTTCTTTCCGTCCGGTGTTCTTCCGATGATAATTCCGCGTCCCGGATAAGCATTTTCTTGTAATTCTTTTTCAATTGATAACATTTCCATGAGTATTCTCCTTTTTCTTACTGATTGCTATGGTTAATCCTTTCTTTTATTATATCCTACAATATGACCTGTTTACCAGTAGATTTTACTAATAAGTTGTTATAATACAAAGTAATAACTCCGTTAAAACTGTCGTATTTCAATATCGTCTCCGTCCTCCAGTTTTTGTATGGATTTAATAACAACATAATACCCTGCATTTTCATTCACTTTTACAAACACACGGTCACCCGCTTTATGCCCTAAAATTGCTTTTCCAATCGGAGATTCTGTACTGATACGGTTGTCAATGGAATTTCCCCTGACTGTCGTTACCAGTTTAAATGTTTCACATTCGTCATCATCTTCAAAATAGACTTCCACCGCTTTATTTATTCCAACCTCGTCTTCTTTGGAATCGTCCGAAACAATCTGTGCCGTTCTAATCATTCTCTGCAGATAACGGATTCTGCTTTCATTTTTATTTTTGTCTTTTTTTGCCGCATGATACTCAAAATTCTCACTCAAATCTCCGTGGGCTCTCGCCTCTTTTACCGCTTCCAGCGCCTCTTTTCTTACAACGAGTCTGCGGTACTCGATTTCTTCCTCCATTTTTTTGATGTCTTCTTCCGTCAACTGATTATACATTTCACTGCTCCCTTTCTTTTTCAAAAAGTATGAAAAACTGATGAGAATGTACCATTCTCACCAGTTTTCTCGTGTCATTTATTGTGTTGCCTCAGAATCCTGTAATATCTCACCGTTTTCTACCTGTTTAATCAACTGTTTAATCTCTGCAACAGACTCTTCGTCCGGCTGACATACATATAATCTCATCGAGCCCGATGAATAGCATTTCTGTTTGTCACCTGTTCCCTCTGCTGCAACAGACTTGATATTCCATGATCCGCCCTGATTCAACTGCATTTTAATCAAAGTCTGCAACTGTTCCTGAGACATGTTAGTCTCCACGCCATCGCTCACTTTATTGATAATTGAATTCGCCTTAATAAGCATAGATGGAGATAGCATCTTTTGAATCATTGCCGTCAAAACCGCCTGCTGATGTTTACCCCGCTGATTATCTCCGTCCGGCAGATTATGTCTTTCTCGTGAAAACGCCAATGCCTGTTTGCCGTTAAAGTGGTTCAGTCCTTTTGTTACTTTTACCACCGCTCCCGACTCTTTTCCCGTTCTAAACGTATAGTCCGACATAACGTCAACTCCTCCCAACTCATCGACAATGTCGATAAGGGAAGTAAAGTTTACTCTGGCATAAAACGGAATTTCCGTATCGTACAGTTCACTCAATGTTTTTATCGATGTATCCACACCATAAATTCCCGCATGGGTTAGTTTGTCTTTCTGTCCGTGGGACACTCCCGGAATCTCCACATAATAATCTCTCGGAGTTGTCACCAGTAAAATCTGTCTCGTCTTCGGATTGACCGTCGCGATAATATTCACATCGCTTCGGCTGTTCTTTGTAATCTCACCATAAACATCAATTCCACTGACATATACACTGAAAGGCTCTGTCTTCACTTTAACGTTAGAGGAAACATCATCTAATTTTGTCTTAATATTATAGTGATAAACAATTTTTACTTTATCTGAATAACCGTGAAATTCCTCTTCCAAAATTTCTTTATATCCCTCATTGTAAATAATCGCTTTCACTTCTCCTTCATGTAAAGCCTTTGCCTGCTCATTTACATTTTTATATTCTTTTGTCTTAATCTTCATATCTAGTTCCTCATTGATATGAGAAACTGTCTCTTTCATATCACCTTTATCCAACTTGTACTGCACACCAAAAGTATAGTCACTCACATCGGCAATATCTTCCGCCTTGTCATCTGCTAAAACAGCAACGACCATCGTATCTACTTTTGAATTGCCTCCGGTAACCTTTCCCAACGCTCCCGTCATAAATCCTATCTGATATGTTCCTGCCACAATACACAGCGTGATCAAAACGATATATATCTTCCCGATTATACCCCTTTTCTTCCGTTTGATTTGCGACAGTAACCCAATACCCCATAAAACTAACAGGACGCAGCCTGCAGCTACCAGATATTTAAGTGGAATAATATTTGACAGAATCAGTATAGCCATTAAACCTGCTGAGGCAAGTATCTGTAAAAGAAGTAATATATTCCCTAAAATATTTCTTCCTTTCTTCTCCCTCTTTTTGTCCGGATTCGGAATTCTCCCATTTTCCGAGACCGACTTGGCAGGATTATCCCACCCCATCGATTTTGCATATCGCTTCTCCATCTGCCTTTTCTTTCGTTCCTGAAGACGTTCATACTCCCGTCTTTCCTGTGGACTCATACCCTTTTTTCCCATTTGTACTCCCTTCTTGTATTCTCCAAGAATTTTTCTTATTAATAGTTACATCACCCTACAATACTTTACTATATTAGTACATACCAAGAGAAAACTCAAGTTTTTTATGCTAAATAACGTCATTCTCTACCGGCGCAAGCAAAACCTTTCCCGTTCCACGATAAACATTGACCAAACCTTCTCCTGAGGCTGCTGAACCTGCCAAAGATTTTCCTGAACGCTCCACGGTAAAATCAAGACTTCCGCTCCACGCAATCGCCATATTACCGTCTATTTTAAGCACATCTTCCTGCAAGGTGATTTCAATTAACTCTTCCCGAGGACAAGGGGTTTCCAGACAGAGCACACCGTCTCCCACAATTCCCAAATTGAACAATCCTTCATTACCCGCAACTGCAGATGAGAAATTAGAGCGCATAACCGCTTTATGTTTTAACTGTGCATCGCAGGCTAAGAATAATCCGTCATCTAACACAATAGAATGATTCCAATCTGCCAAATCGAGAAGTAAAATATGTTTATATGTCGGTTCAAGCACAAGTGTTCCGCTTCCTTTATATTCCGGCTTAATTGCAGATTCACCACTTACTTTTCCGCGAATCGCCTTTCCAAGTAAATCCCCTACCCCTTTTAATCCTGTTGTAGCATTCACATCACCGACCGTCCACTGCATCGCTCCCGCCTGAAGAGTAATGTTTGCCTTGCTTAGTTCACAAATAACCTGACGTTTCCGTACATTCATGGCATTGCAGAAATATGCTTTTTGTGCGTCAGACGGGGCGACGCTTAAATCTCTCTGATATTCCACAACTGTAAATGGTCCAAGTGTATTTAATATTTTAATATCATCATTATCGGTAAAATTTGAAATTTTGTACATACCCTACCTCCGTTGTCCTTAGTATGTTGTAAATCCACCGTCACTTGCTACAATCGAACCTGTAATATGTTTTGCTTCATCGCTTGCAAAAAATAAAATCGTCGCTGCCTGTTCTTCCGGTGTTGCATTTCGTTTCTGTAATGTTTCTGTTTTTCCCGAAAGCATGGAATTTTTCAGCCATTCCATAGGGTCTTTTCCCTGTGCCGCAATCTCTGCCATTCTTGTCTTAATATCTGCCGAACTTCTCTCTGTCAAAGGCGTATCTGTTCCCGCCGGGCAAACCGCATTGCAGGTAATTCCTTTTGTCGCATAGTCTACCGCTACAGCTTTTGTCAAACCGCTTACCGCGTGTTTGCTTGCCACATATGCCGCCGCTGAAGGAAATCCTCTCATACCGGCAACGCTGGATACGTTTACAATCGCCCCGCCGTTTTCTTTCATCAGTTTTACTTCTTCACGACAGCAATAGAAACACGAATTTAAGTTGGCGTCAATTACTTTTGACCAGTCGTCATCTTCCAGTTCCTCTACTGTTTTAGACGCTCCTACAATCCCTGCGTTATTTACCGCAACGTCCAATTTTCCAAACTCTTCCTTGATTTCCGCAAAAAGTTTTTTCACCGCCTCTTTATCGCTGACGTCGCATTTTTTGAATACCGCTTTTCCTTCTTTATTTTCGATAGCTTCAACTACCGCATTTCCTCTTTCTTCATTACGCCCTACCGCGATAACGGTTGCCCCTTCTTTCGCGCCGCGGAGCGCTACCGCTCTTCCTATTCCTGAAGTTGCTCCTGTTACTAACATAATTTTGCCACTAAAACGTCCCATGTTTATGACCTCCTTGTTTGATTTAATAGTATTGTAGCATAGTAAAGCAAGAAAATCCACCGCAGTCAACCGCCACGATGGATTTTCTCTATACGCTTATTTGCATATTATTTTGCTCTTTTTCTGCGTCGAACAACAATTATTGCAGTTCCTCCTGCAAGAATCAGCAACATCGTCAATGGTAACCACGGTGCTGTATCTCCTGTCTTAGGAACTTCCGGCGCTTTCGGTGGGTTAGACGGATTTGAAAAACCTGCATTTTCTTTGTTCATTAATTGCGTAATTTCAATTAATGCTTTTAATGCCTTGTTCACCTCTTCCTGTGTAGCATCTTCGTCTTCCAATACGGCTTTTGCATCAGCAAGGGCTTTCTGATATTTTTTCCAGTTTTCTTTAGAATAGTCTGCTTCTTTGTAGTAAGCAAGACACTCTTTGTAGAATTTTTCCAATTTTGATTTATCTACTTTTGGAGGTTCCGGTTTTTCTATAACTTTCAAATTGTCCTTTGCTTCTTTTAATGCTGTAACCATATCGTTGATTTCTTTCTGCGTTGTCGCCTTTCCGATAAGGGCTTTCGCTTCTTTTAATGTTGCCTTAAACGTATCTTTTGCTTCGCCGTCCTCATACTTGCTGAGGTCAAGGTTTTCGTATTCGTTTACTAAATTTTCTAACTCCTCGTAATCCAATACTTTTAAAGCGGCTTTTGCATCTTTTAACGCTTTTGTCATATCGTCAATTTCTTTCTGCGTTGTCGCTTTTCCGATAAGACTTTCCGCTTCTTTTAATGTCGCTTTGAATGTATCTTTTGCTTTTCCGTCTTCATACTTAGTGAGGTCAAGGTTTTTGTACTCTTCCACTAAGTTCTCCAACTCGCCTGTATTTAGCGTAACCGTCACTGTACATTCCGCTTTTAATCCGGCAGCATTTGAAACTGTAATTGTTGCAGTTCCTTTTTCAAGACCGATCACAACACCATTCTGATTTACTTTTACAATGTCCTTATTTGAAGAACTCCACACAAGCCCTTTCACAATTGTTCCTTCTTCATGTTCAGGCTGAAGTTGTACTTTTGTATTTGCTTTTACCGTAACATCTTTCAATGTCACTGATTCGGCAACTCTCTGTATACGAAGAGGCACGACTTCTGCGATAGCCGCAAAGTTTCCTTGTCCTTCTTCTACATAAATCTTAATCTGTTTCGCCTGCACATTACTGTCAAACTCATTTGTAATCCACTGACCTCCTGCTCTCTGTGAATCAGGAAGAGAAATTGTATTGGCAGAAGCAACTGTCTTGCCAGATGCGTCCAATACTTCATAGCGGTATTTGTATACAATACCATTATTTGTTCCCGGTCTCTGCTGGAATTTGAATCCGCCAATTGACATTTCTTTTCCTAAATCAACAGTAAGAATTGCCGGATTTTCTTTGCTCACAGTAAATCCACTCCACTGTGAGTGCCAGTATGTAGATGAATTTCCATCTGTCGCTGCAGATGCAACTCCGCTTCCGGCAGGTTCTCCTGATGCCTGTTCTGTGTTTGCGGTAGAAGTCATTCCTTCAAGTTCTTCTCTTGGAACATCTGTTGATACGCCGCCTAAAACTGTAATTTCAAATGTAACTTCTTTGTCTCCCGGAAGTTTTGCAGTTAAAGTCGCCTCTCCCTGTCCTACCGCTTTTACAACACCGGCTTTTTTGTCAACTGTTGCAACTTTGTCATTACTTGTCTCCCAAGTAATCTTGTCTAAATTACTTCCATAGATTTTTGCCGTCTCACCTTTATAAAGTTCTGTAGTTGATAATGTTACAGATGACGCATTTTTCTCTTCTTTGATAACAAGATTATCTAAAACAAAATCTGTTTCGGCAAGCTTAGTATTTCCACTCGGTTCGTTTGCATAAAGACCAATCCAAGTCTGTCCGCTTCCGCTTCCAACCACCTGCATTTTCACATGAGCATTCTTTCCGCGTGCCTGCGCCAAGTATTCATCTGCTGCAGGAGCTGTATAATTTGTTCCGTCACCGACAACCATCGCGTACGCCTTATCCGGCCCTGACTGATAATCAAATTCTACTGTGTATACTTTGCCCGGTTCAAATCGGAAATTCTGAGGCAATGTCTGGTAAATAATACCTTTATTGGAGCCATGATGTTTCAATGACCATTCTCCGTCAAGAACATCATCAATCACTCTATCTCCCCAGCCCGCCTGTGTATACGGCGCATTCTTCTGTGACAGGTGTGTAACCGGATCAGAAATTCCCTGCGCTGAACTTAATACAAATGGATATAATCCCTGTACAACTGTTTCAAAGTCCTGTTTAAATACTCCGTCTTCCCGGAAGTTATTTAGAGATTTTTCTACAATACGAATATCGTCCATATATGTAGAACCTTCCCCATATCCTCTTGAGAGAGTTACTTTAGCAGTGTCGCTTTCCGCTGTGAACGAAACCTGCATACGCTGCATCTGACTTCCGTTTTTCTGGTCACATTTTACATAGTTGTTTAAGATAGACTTTTCAATGTAGTTAGAAACTTTTTTATCTCCCGCATTAACTTCGATTGAAGCCTTTGCTTTGCTATTATTTTCTACATATACTTCTGCCACATAATCTGTGCCTTTTTTCAATCCTGAAATTGTAGTTGTCACGGAAACATCATCTAACGGACTGTTAAATGCCAGTCTCTGGTCTCCTGTATTTGCTTTTTCGACAACAACGCTCTCGTCCGCAATATCTCCTGACCAGTCATCTGCAGATAATTTTTCACCTGCTGCGTAACCATTGAATCCAGGGTCTTTAACGTAATCATATTCCCCAAAGTCTTCTTTTAATGTTTTAACTGCACTTCCTTTTACCAACACATATGCTGTTGCCGGTTTTGCGTCTAATGTCACTTTATTTCCTGATACTGCCACATTCTTTTCGTTGATGCGTCCCTGGTCAGAAAGCTCATACATAACAACATTTCCAAGTCCCTCCCAACCTTTTGGAAGTTCCCATGTTGTCTTTCCGCCCTCTAAGTTCCAGTGATATAATTTTTCGCTTCCGTCCTGATTATCTGTCCACGGAAGTAAATATGTAACATCATCTAATACCTTTTTGTTGTTTAAAGTAATTGTACGTTCGATGTTTGTATCTGAACGCTGTTTTTCATTTCTCTGAACAACAACCACATCTCCGGCATCATTTTTCAATGTAATCTGTTTTTCATGGTTTTCTACAGGAGATTTGCCTTCCTCATAGTTTTCCCAATCTGTGATGTAGTAGTGCTGTAAAAATTTTGTCGGCAGGTTCTGGTTAAATGTCTGAAGAATGTAGTTGTTGTAATCCTTGTCTCCACCCCAACCTTCAAATCCATATAAACGGTAACCGCCTAACAGTGGGTTATCTGCTGTTCCACCAAATTCCGGATAGTTCAATACCTGCGAATCTCTCTGATCATTTCTGATGAAACGAATTATATCACTGTTATATCCTTTAGAAGAGGCTCCGCCATATACCGCATCTGTAGACCAGTGCTGCCATGTAGAGTCATATTCCCCTTCTGCACTAAATTCTGTAGAGAATCTCCAGCCTAAAGAGTTAATCTCTTTTGCAATCTGTCTTGTTTCCCACGCATCTTGATACCATACGTCAAGATAGATAAAGTCCATGTTATCTTTGCGTTTTTCCGCATCTTTTTTGATTTCTTCTTTTGATGCTTTTACTTCACCTTTTGAGTTCTCGACAGCCTCAGGCCATTTCCTGCTATAGAAATTTGTTTCGTTAATTCTGTCATACAACTGTACAAAACGTTTCCATCTTGCCTGGCTTGATAAATCCCAAAGTTTATCAATTGTAACGGATTGATCTAACCAGCCCCAGCCGTAACTTTTCTCTCCTTCAATCATATTCTCATTGAAAGATGCCGCTTCCGGATAGATTTCCTGTGCATTTACATGGATACCAATCTCTGTATTATAATCATGTGCAATTTTAATTAATTCCTGGAAGTCTTCCACTCCACCTTCTCTTTCCGCAATGTCAGCATACTCAGAGTTTGCAGAGTCATGTCCTTCATTTCCATATCCTTTCAGCATAACAGCCTGTGGAAGGCCATCTGTTGCCAAATATACTTTTTTGATATTATCTGCTGTTGTGTGATATGGGTTTGGCGCCATACTTGCAAAATTCATTACAATACGGTAGTTCACCAAATCTTTCATATCTTCTGAACCGTATGGTATGTTCATAATATCACGGAATGCCAAAGCGCCGTCATTCCAATCGATTGCACCGTCCTCATTTTTGTCCGCTGCAATTGCAACTTTTGTACAAGGAAGTTCACTCACAGGATAAGCGGCGTATTTTGATGCTTTATTCTGACCGTTTTTATCTCCCATTTCATGATACCATGGCGCACTTGTCAGACTCATCGTGTCTGCACCGTTGTTGCGGATAACACGTTTGTCCCCTTCTACTTCTGAGTTACTGTAAAGTCCTGCGCTCAGTTTTCTGTTTGTCAGGAATCCGTACAAATATCCTTTTGTTTCCGAAGGCATAAATCCTTCTTCAAAATTAATAAATTCATCGCCTGTAGCAGTTGTTGTTGTAGAAGTATTTGCTCCCGCAAAGTTCGCTCCTGTTTCCACTGCATCTACAGTTAAGAGATTTAAGTTCGGAATGTCGATTGTGGCAATCTTATCACAACCATTTTCTTTCTTTAACTCTGTAACCTGCCATGTGAGATTATTTCCCTCTACACTTACTTTTACTTTCATACGCAAGTTTAATTTATCCTTCCGGATTTTCATTGCATATGTTCTTGAATCAGCAGTTGTCTCTGCCACTGTCACTTCCGGTTTCACAGATACACCGTTAATGACTATTGTATCTAATTCATTTTCATTTCCTCTGAAATATGTATCGGCAACTTCTTTTCCACCTGAGAGCAACTGGTATCTTGCTACAACAGGGAACTGTTTTCCGATATATACTTTCATCGTATCAGATGAAATTGTATCGTACTTTGTTAAATCCAATGGTGCTTTTAACTGTAATTCAACATTCTTTACATTGTCTGTCTCTTTGAGAGTGATTTCATCTGTATACGATTCATAACCAGGCATAGAAACTGACATCTGGTATTTTCCAACCTCTAATCTATCCAGTTGGTAATTTCCTGATGCGTCTGTTTTTACCGCTTTATTTCCTACACGAACGGTTGCTTTCTCCAAACCGTCCTTTCCTTTTTCCGTAACACGTCCTGTGAGAGATGTCAGTTTTGAATATGTCTTCTTAAAACTCTGTCCATCACGTTGCGCGCAGTATACCCAATTATCTTCCATGCAGTTCTTTCCATTATAAGTTACGTCTGCAAAAGAAATTGTTGATTGTCCGTTTGTCTTTACGCCAAAACGTCCTTTTCCTGCTGTCTGTTTTGAGAAATTAATTAAAGTCTGATTTGTCACACGAACTGTCACATCATTTACTGTCACAGATAAAGTTTCATTATTTAATGAAATTTTCATCTGCATTTCTTCCCCCGCTACCGGAGCCGGAAGTCCTGAAATCTTCGGATAACTTTCACTTCCATTCAATTTGTACTGGTAATACCACTTGCTGTTCGAATCATATCCGACATACAGCCAGTTATTATCATCTACATATGTATGGAACACGCCCCAGTTATCACTCGGTTTCAATGCAAGAGATAATTCCCCTGATGCTTCCATTTTTTTGTCATTGTCAAGAAGAAGAACAGGCGCTGCCACATTTGGGTTACCATAAGCATGACCGCCCGAATTATTCTTTCCGCCTTTCAATTCAATCCATGCTCTTCCTTCTCCCGCAGGTTCATTTCCATCAGGGATTTCCACAGCCGGCTCCCATACCTGACCTGCGGCATCTTTTCTGTAAAGTGTCCAAGTGCTGTAGTCGGAAAATTTCGTTGCTCCTGCTGTTACATCTGCAAAGTAAATATCTGTATATTCTGTTCCAAATGTAGCCGCGCCAACTCCGATTTTCCCTGCGGAATCTTTCAAGCCGACAAAATTTTGGTCATTCGCTACTGCCGTTCCGCTCTCACCTGTCGTTTCGTTTTCCACTTTGATGCGAACACCATCTGTTTCATATGAAGTACTGATGTTTACTACATCGTCCTTATTGACTGCCGGAAGACCTTTCAGCGATGGCCATTGTTCCTGATTACCATTTTTGTACTGATATAACCAGCCTGACGCTCCATCATAAGCAATAAATCCCCAATGAGTATCGTCCACATACTTTGTTACAAAACGAAGTCTCGTTTTTTTCTGTTCGCTCGCCACTTTAAACTGTACACTTAAATCTTCGCCTCTAATGTTATCTTTATCAGATAACACAAATGCTTCCGGTGTTCCTCCACCAAAATGTGCATTTCCATTTCCGCTTCCGGATTTTAAGTGTGCCATTTTTTTCGGTGCTGCCAATACGTCCAATGATGGTAAATATCCCACAAATGCTGTACACACCATTGCAAACACCAAAATAAGCGACGCAAACTTTTTTGCAATTCTTTTCATAACTTCCTCCTTTTTGTTTTTACACAGTTGTTCTGCATTTTTACGAAATGCACAAAACAATAAACCATGTTACTTATATGATATACATTTTTCACAATTTCTTATTTGCATTTCTAATTCTTTTTTTTACATTTTCATCTCTACTTAATTTTTAACGCAAAAACCTCCCAAGACCGAAGTCCTGAGAGGCTTGCAAATTCTTTTTGAAATTGTCCGTTCCGAAACGTATGATTAACGTTCAAAGAACTGGGAACGCTTGATTTTACTGGATTGTTAGTAAAATCAGCAAATTTGAAAATCAAATTATAATTTTTCTATAATCTGTCTGGCAACATATATACCGCTTGCTGATGCATGAGATAAAGAATGCGTAATACCGCTTCCATCACCTATCACATATAAACCTTCATGACAAGTCATAAGATTATTATCGAGTTCAACCTCCATATTATAAAATTTCACCTCTACACCATATAATAACGTATCGTCATTTGCAGTTCCCGGCGCTATTTTATCCAAGGCATAAATCATTTCAATAATACCGTCCAATATTCTTTTTGGAAGAACAAGACTTAAATCTCCGGCTGCAGCATTTAATGTAGGCACTGTAAAGGATTCACTAATTCTCTCTTCCGTACTTCTGCGTCCTCTAATCAAGTCTCCAAAACGCTGAACGATAACGCCCCCTCCAAGCATATTACTCAATCTTGCTATACTTTCTCCATATCCGTTAGAGTCTTTAAAAGGCTCTGAAAAATGTTTTGCAACTAACAAGGCAAAATTTGTATTATTTGTTTGTTTTTCCGGATCTTCATAACTGTGTCCATTAACTGTAACAATACCATTCGTATTCTCGTTTACCACTTCTCCTTTCGGATTCATGCAGAATGTACGTACAAGATCTTCATATTTTGAAGTACGATATACAATCTTACTTTCATATAATTCATCAGTTAAATGAGCAAAAATTCCAGCCGGAAGTTCAACACGAACTCCAATATCAACACGATTGGAATTTGTATTGATATCTAAATCAGCGCATACCTGCTCCATCCATTTACTTCCGCTTCGTCCGGCAGAAATAACACATTCTTTTCCTTCATAAAAAGAATCGTTACTATAAATTCTATATCCGTTTTCTAATTTTTCAACCTTATCAATAAAACAATCAAAGTGAAATTCTATATTCTCTTTAAGATAATTATATAAATGTTCCAAAACAATATAATTTATATCTGTTCCCAAATGACGAACAGAAGCATCTAATAAATGTAATCCATTTTGCATACAACTATTTTTAATATTAGAACCGGCTGTGGAATAAAGTTTAGTTCCTTCTCCGCCAAAAGCAAGATTAACCTTATCAACATAATCCATCAATTCTAATGCATTCTTTTTACCAATATATTCATGCAAAGTGCCACCGAAATCATTAGTAATATTGTATTTTCCATCAGAAAAAGCCCCTGCTCCACCAAATCCACTCATTATCGAGCAACTTTTACAATGGATACATGACTTAATCTTATCCCCATCAATTGGACACTTACGTTTTGTTAACTCATGCCCCATTTCAAAAACCGCAATTTTTAAATCCGGTTTTTTTTCCATTAATTCATACGCTGTAAATATTCCCCCCGGACCTGCTCCTATTATTAACACATCGTACATTTCTTTACCTCCTTAAAATAAAAAAATTGACTACCCATACGGTAGTCAACCAGTTTGGCGGTTGGTAGAAACGTCTGCCCATTTTGCAGACTTATACCCAATCCATTATATATAATACTAATATAAAATTCAAGCGAAAGTTTCTTTAATTCCGGACCGTATGATTAACATTTAGGTAACTTAGAAGGCTTGATTTTACTGGGTTCTTGGATTGCGATGTTGCAAACACGTTACAAACACAGGGCTTCTCATTACTCCTCAGAACACCCTCATAGATTTCAATTGAGAAATCTGACAGCAAGTTCCTGAATAGCAAGTATAGGAGCCTGTGCATATGTTTCTTCAGGGTACATTCTTTCTAGACGTACTGTTTCTTTCATCAAAAACGGAATCATTTCCACTTCTCCCCGAAACCCAAGCACTAAACACAACATAGATTTTAAATACTCATTCCAGATATTTGAGTATTCTTTCAAAATCCAATCGCAACAGTTTCCTTCACAATGTAAGAAAAAATAAAGAGTATTTTCTATAAAGATATCCTGCCCACTTTTCATAGTTTTTTCTTTTATAAGTGGCATTATCTCTTTTTCATACTCTAATACTTTTTTTCTTAATCTACTTCTGTTTCCGCCCGATAATGATTTTCTCATCAATTTCAACAGTTCTTCTGCTGTTGCTGCCTGTTCAATCATTTTTTTCGAATACAAATCTTCTTCAGATTCAACAAACATTTTTTCTGAAATCGCATTTGCATACTCAACCGCTTCAGGCTCAAGATAGAAACTATATTCAAATTTAGCTGCCGAAAAAGGTATATCGGGATGTTCATCTAAAAACTTATGTACTTCTTTTTTACTAATGGTTATCATAATGTTTTGCAACCTCCTCCAGCAATGGCAAATCACAACATCTTTCCTTTATTCTTTTATCATTGCCATTCAATTCTTCATCTTTCTTAAAAAGGGTATCTCTTAATCTTTTTGCTGTCAATTCAATTTGTTCCCGATCAGCTTTAATACACTTATATTGATTTTGAAGCAAACGCTGATATTTTGAATCTTCCAATTCATCAATATCAATAAGAACTAATGCCGATTCCACAACCGGTATCATATTATTAAAGTTGATTGCACCATATATTCCCTGATTAATTTTCCTAAAATCTTTTGTATTCTTCATTTTACGATGCTTTTCTTTCGGCGATGTAAATGGCGTATAATATTTTATCCCATCAATTTCAAGCACTACACCTACATATGGGCGCTTTCCTTTTTTGTTATCCGCCACCTTAGACTCATATTTTTTTAAATAATTGATGTATTCATCTTTGATATTATAAAATTTCATTTTTCCTCATCTGTCAAAAAAAGAGACGACTGCTCGCCTCTTTTTCAAGTTCTCTCTTTATGGTGGAGACTTACCGCTTTTTTAGGTTCTCTCTTTATGGTGGAGACTCACCTGCTTTTTTAGGTTTCCACTTTACGGTAGAAACTCACCTAAGACAATCCTTTGTCTATAATAAGTATATGCAATTTCCCCTAAAAAATCAATATGATTCTATAATTTTATAAAAAATATAAACCTCCCAAAGAATGCTCCCTGAGAGGTTTGAAAATTCTTTTTGAAATTGTACGTTCCAAAAACGTATGATTAACGTTTAGAGAACTGTGGTGCTCTACGAGCAGCTTTAAGACCGTATTTCTTACGTTCTTTCATACGTGGATCACGAGTTAAGTATCCTGCTTTCTTAAGCACTGGTCTGTATTCAGGATCTGCCTGAAGTAATGCTCTTGCGATACCGTGACGGATAGCACCAGCCTGTCCTGTGTATCCTCCACCATGTACGTTTACTAAAACATCAAATTTATCTGCTGTTTCCGTAGCAACAAGTGGCTGACGAACTACAACTTTTAATGTTTCTAATCCTAAATATTCATCAATATCTCTTTTATTAATTGTAATTTTACCTGTTCCAGGTACTAAATATACTCTTGCGATTGATTTTTTTCTTCTTCCTGTTCCGTAGAATTTTACTTTAGACACTGTAATTTCCTCCTTTCAACCTTTCCTTAAAATGTTAATACTTCTGGTTTCTGAGCCTGATTTGCATGCTCCGGTCCAGCGTATACGTGTAATTTCTTAATCATTGCTCTTCCTAAAGGTCCTTTTGGAAGCATTCCTTTTACAGCAAGTTCAACAACTTTTTCAGGTTTTTTAGCCATCATTTCTCTTAATGTAGTTTCTTTCATTCCTCCTACATAGTCTGAGTGATGATAGTAAACTTTCTGGTCTAATTTTTTACCTGTTACGCTGATTTTGTCAGCATTTACTACGATTACATAATCACCTGTATCAACGTGTGGTGTATATTCCGGTTTATTTTTTCCTCTTAAAACTTTTGCAACTTCAGATGCTAAACGTCCTAATGTGCAACCTTCTGCATCAACTACATACCATTTTCTTTCAATCTTATCTGGATTAGCCATGTAAGTTTTCATTGGTCGACCTCCCTAAATTTCATCTAATTATTATACTTCTTGGTTTTTATGAAAATCAATTTACTCCGGGGCTATGGTGTAAATTGTTTCTTCTATTGTCATACTGATTCATTATATTATGCGAGCATTGTAATGTCAACCTTTTTCTCAAAAAAAGTGCGTTTTTACGCCTATCGTACCTCTAACAATTTCTGTTTCAGTTCACCTTCAATGCGGTTCAGTTCGGCTTCGGCAGTTCTTCTTTTTACTCTTCCCTCTTTCTGTATCTTCATCACTTCATCTAATGTGGAAATCAGTGACTCATTTGTTGCCTTCAGGGTTGCCATGTCTACAATTCCTCTCTCCGCCTCTTTTGCCGTATCAATTGTTGCCATTTTTAATTTCTCGGCATTTTTCCTTAGAAGTTCATTGGTCATATCCGTCACTTCACGCTGTGCTTCGGCTGCCCTCGAAGAGTTTTCCACGCCGATTGCCAATACCATCTGACTTTTCCACAGAGGAATTGTGTTTACAAGTGTGGACTGTATTTTTTCTGACATAAGTGTATCGTTGCCCTGCACAAGTCGGATTTGCGACGCCATCTGAAGTGAAATCGCTCTTGTTAATTCTAAGTCATGTATCTTTTTCTCAAACCGTTCACAGCGCCCCGCCAAATCATTCGCTTCCTGCACATCTTCAGGAAGTCCGCTTAACTGCGCCTTGTTTCTCAATGCAGGGAGTTCTCTTTCCTGCACTTCTTTTATTTTTCGTTTTCCCGCTTCAATATACATGGACAATTCTTTAAAATATGTTGTATTCAACTCATACATTTTATCTAAAAGCGCAATATCTTTTAACAACTGAATCTGATGATTTTCCAACGCCTTGCAGATTCTCTCCACATTAGTCTCCGCTTTATCAAATTTCGCTTTCATGTTGGCAAGCTTATTTGTATTCTTTTTAAAGAAACCAAAAAAGCCTTTTTCGTCTTCATCTGTCTCAATGTCTTTTAATTCTGAAACAACATCTGTCAACATTTTCCCCACTTCGCCCAAATCCTTTGTCTTCACGTTTTCTAAAGCATTTTCTGAGAAATCAGCCATTTTTTTCTGCGCTCCCGCACCGTACTGTAAAATCATGTTGGCATTTGTCAAATCAATCTTAGACGAAAAGTCAGCCACCATTTTTTCTTCTTCGGAAGTCAAAACGACTTCCTCCATTTTCGGCTGCTCCTCCACCTGATGATTTTCCTCCGCAAAAGGTTCAAATGTAAGTACCAGTGATTCCTGTCCCATATTTATGTCCTCCTATTTAAAATCTTTCTCCTTATATCCTTCTCTCGCAAGCATTGTCTGTAAAACAGAAATGTCCGCTGAAATATCAAACGCCGTATCTTGAAATAAATCGTCCAAAAGTTGTTCAAAAGCATTACTGATTGTATCTAATGTATTTTCAATCTCATTCATCGATTTTGTCACGTTTTCTCCTTTTATGGAAAGCGCGTCAAATTCCTTATAGGCGTCTACCAGTTTTTTTGTTGTCGGCAAATAATATTCCATAAATTTATCCATTTCCGGCATCTGCTCCGGGTGCTGTTTTACCGAATCAAAAATTTTACGGATAACATTCTCAAGTCTGTCCAGTTTTGCGGAAATCACTTCTCCCGGAATCGCATCATTCGCCAGCCGGATAGCTTCTATATACTCGTTTCCCTTGCGAATCATTTCCGCCACCGCACTGTCTGAAATATGTTCCGCTTCTTCCTGCATTTTTTCCTGTCTTCTTTTCTGCTCCTCTTCTCTTTGTCTTCTTGACTCTTCCGCCTGCTGCAACTGACGATACGCCTCTTCCGTTGCGGTAAAACATGTCTGGCTGGCATCTAAAAATCCGTCTACAAACATCTCTTTTCGTATCATCATTTTTATGTTCCTGCACACTTTCTTTTCCGGAGTTCGCGTTTTCTCCGCAAATTCTTTTACGGAACAAAATTCTCTTCCGTCCAAAATCTCCACATATTTTTTAAAGCATCTGTACCTCTTTCTTCCCAATATTCCTTTGATCAGAAAGAAAGTGGAAAGGATACACACAATCAGGCCTATCGCAAGTACCACACTTGAAAATGTCTTTGTAATAATTGAGCCGCTAATCAAAAATCCGATTACGGAAGTCAGTAAAAATCCGATAAATACAAGTATTCCCGCTCCCCCTAATATGATGAGTGGAATGCTGGAGTATCTTCCTTTTTCTTTCAGACGAATTTCCACTTTCGGCTTTGCCTGCCTTTTCTGCTCCTGCTTGGGCGGCTGCACATGCACATGAGGGTTCATATGTCTTTTTGCCTCATTCATCGCCATGTCAACCGTCTGATTGATTTTCTGATTCAGTTGTTGGTAATTCATTGAATTCATAGCGTCTTCCACGGTACGCCGAATCTGCTCTCCTATATTGGAAAAATCTCTATTGTCCATATTTATCTGCCTTTCTTTTTTTCTTCTTCTCATTTATTCGGATAAAGAAATCCTCCGCTTTTTTAACGAATCTGCACAGATGATTAAATACCGGCATTGTCGCAAAGGCAAAAACAAGAAGGAGTAATCCACTTTTCAATGTCACCTGATTGATACCAAATAATTCTCCCATAAAGAGAACGCATATTAAAAGCCCAATCAACATACCAAACCATACAATCCACCGGAAAATATTCATCGGTTTGGAAAGTTCAAATAAAATCTGCAGTCCCACAATGGCAAGAAGCAGTGTTGCCGTGATTGATATTTCTTCTGCGCTCACTCCAAAAACACTTCCGAATAAAATAAGTAACCCTACCATAATGACATCTGTAAGCCCTGCCGGCAGCGCTTTTAACAATACATTTGTCAAAAACCTTCCTTTAATCAGGTTTTTATTCGGCTCCATTGCCAACAAAAATGCGGGTGTTCCGATTGTCATCATGCTGACAAGGGAAACCTGCGCCGGCCCAAGCGGATAGGTAATCATAAAAATAAGTGACAACGCTGATAAAAGGAATGAAAAAATATTTTTTACCAAAAACAGACTTGCAGACCTTTCAATATTATTTACAACCTGCCGTCCTTCCGCTACAACGGAAGGCATCTTTGCAAAATCAGATTCCAATAAAACCAGTTGCGACGCCTGTGATGCCACATCGCTTCCCGACGCCATGGCAATACTGCAGTCCGCATCTTTCAACGCCAGCACGTCATTGACTCCATCGCCCGTCATTGCCACTGTCTTTCCATTCTTTTTCAGCGCCTGCACAAACATTCTCTTCTGTTTTGGAGTTACCCTGCCAAAAACAGTATATTTTCTCACTGCCTCCGCAATATCCTCTTCATTCTGCAACTGTCTCGCATCTACATAATTTTCCGCATTGGCAATTCCCGCTTCCAATGCGACTTTCGATACAGTCATCGGATTGTCACCGGAAATGACTTTAATATCCACGCCCTGTTCCGCAAAATATCGGAAAGTTTCTTTTGCATTTTTACGTATTGGATTCGCCAATAAAATCAGTCCCAGCGGATTCGCCTTTTCCGTCAATGCCTTTCCGTCAGCATTTCCATTATATTTTGCAAAAACAAGAACACGATAGCCTTTCTCACTCTGCTCCTCAATCTGCTTTCTGTATGTTTCAAAATCTTCCCGAAGGACAAATTCCGGCGCTCCCAAAAGATAGGTCACTCCGCCAAAAACAGCACTGCTGTATTTATATTCCGAAGAAAACGTCGTAATCTTATCTGCCGTTCTGCCCATACTCATATGGAAATGATTTTTCAGCGCTTCCATCGTTGTATTATCCTTTTCCATATTGAAGACAAAGTCACCAATCTGTTCTTCCAGTTCTTTCTCATCTTCACCGAGAGATAAAATTTCACTGACTTTCATTACGTTTTCTGTAATCGTTCCCGTCTTATCCACGCATAAAACATTTACTCTCGCCAATGTTTCAATACATTTCATGTCGTGCACAAGCACTTTTTTCTTCGCCAGTTTCATCACGCTGACAACAAGCGCCACACTGGCAAGAAGGTAAAGTCCCTCCGGAATCATTCCGATAATCGCCGCTGTCATCGATGTCACACTTCCACGCAAAGAGTTGCCCGAAAGAATATATTGCTGATAGAACATCATAATTCCAATTGGAATAATGATAATTCCGACTGCCTTAACCAATTTATTCAATGAGCGGATCATCTCCGACTGTCCTCCCTCTTTTACCGCTTTCGCCTCGAGAGTTAATTTGGACACATATGAGTCCGCGCCAACTTTTGTAAGCCTTGCAAGACAGCGTCCCGAAACAATATAACTTCCCGAGAGAAGACTGTCCCCCTGCACTTTTGTTATCTCATCTGCTTCACCTGTAATCAGTGATTCATTTACCTGTGCCTCTCCCGAAATAACAACTGCATCGGCCGGTATCTGATTGCCCGCAGTAAAAATAACGACATCGTCCAACACAAGTTCTTCCGCACGGATAACCTGTTTCTTTCCCCCGCGGATAACATTGGCTTTTGGCGCATGCAAAACTGCAAGTTTATCCAAGATTTTCTTCGACCTGCATTCCTGAATGATTCCGACCAGTGTATTCGCTATGATAATCGGTAAAAATGTGAGTTCACGGAATGCTCCGACCAAAATCAACAATCCTGCAATCACCCCAAAGATTAAGTTAAAATATGTGAATATATTTGTGAGAACAATCTCCTTCACCGATTTAGACGGTGCTTCTACCGGAGTGTTCTGTTTTCCCTGTTGTATTCTTTCTTCTACTTCTCGTTCCGAAAGACCGGTTTGTGTTCGTATCTGTTCCATAGGCACCTCCGTTTTCTATGCTTCTATGATACCTTTTATGACACAAAATGTAAATTCTTTTCACACTCATTTTACAAATTATATATAATAAAAAATAACAACACAAATTTTCAAAATAAATTGTTTTTATTAACCTTTGCTTAAGGTATATTGACATATTTATTTTTTAATGTTATTTTTTAGAAAATTATATTTTATAAACTTTTTGTTTTGAAAAGGAGTTGAGTATATGGAACAACTAAACAATACATTTTTAAAGTATCAGCGTCTTATCATAACGACCTGTATTATCATATTTTTAATTATCATTCTAGTGTTTCTCTACCCTCTTGCAAGGTATCATTATGAATATCCTACCGATAGAAATGCGGTAATAAAAACAGATAGATTTACGGGAACCGTTGATACTGTAATTTATTGATAAAATTCAAAAAGGAAAGTGTCCGTTTTTTGAAACACTTTCCTTTTTCTTTATTATTTTACAATTACTTTTCGGAAATTTTTCTTTCCTCTTCTTAAGACAACACCTTCTCCGCTCAAATCATCTTTTGCATATTCTTTCTTAATATCTTCTACTTTTTCTCCATCTACGGCAACACCACCCTGCTGCACTGCACGTCTTGCTTCTGATTTAGAAGGCACTAAACCGCTCTTTACAAGCATTGTCAAAATATCTATATTTCCTTCAACAAAATCTCCTTCTTCCAACTCTGCTGTCGGCATATTTGCAGCCGCACCGCTTGTGAAGAGTTCTCTTGAACTTTCCTGTGCTTTTAACGCTTCCTCTTCACCGTGTACAAGTTTTGTCAGTTCAAATGCAAGAATTTCTTTTGCCCTGTTCAACTGGCTTCCTTCCCATTTATCCATTTCATCAATTTCCTCTAATGGAAGGAATGTAAGCATACGGATACATTTTAACACATCATTGTCTGCAACATTTCTCCAATACTGGTAAAATTCAAACGGAGAAGTTTTATTCGGATCTAACCACACTGCACCTGACTGTGTTTTACCCATTTTCTTTCCTTCTGAATTTAACAAAAGTGTAATTGTCATTGCACTTGCGTCTTTACCGAGTTTACGGCGAATTAATTCTGTACCTGCAAGCATATTGCTCCACTGGTCATCTCCGCCAAACTGTAAATTACAGCCGTAATTCTGGTATAATGCGTAAAAGTCGTACGCCTGCATAATCATGTAGTTGAATTCAAGGAAACTCAATCCTTTTTCCATACGCTGTTTGTAACATTCAGCAGTAAGCATACGGTTCACGGAGAAATGCGGTCCTACTTCGCGAAGTAATTCAACATAGTTTAATCCGAGTAACCAGTCCGCATTATTTATCATCAACGCCTTTCCTTCTGAAAAATCAATGAATTTACTCATCTGTTTTTTGAAACAGTCACAGTTGTGCTGAATCTGTTCCGGCGTCATCATGGAACGCATATCGCTTCTTCCTGAAGGATCGCCGATGTAACCTGTCCCTCCTCCAAGTAAGGCAATCGGTTTATTTCCCGCCATCTGTAAACGTTTCATCAGACAAAGCGCCATAAAATGCCCTACATGAAGGCTGTCTGCCGTCGGGTCAAATCCGATATAAAATGTCGCTTTCCCCTCATTGACTAAGTTACTGATTAATTCCTCGTCTGTTACCTGCGCAATCAATCCTCTTGCTTTCAGTTCGTCATAAATTTTCATTTTCCTATCTCCTTTAATCTCTATAGTATTCGGGACAGGTTTTCGCTTTCAGATAAATAAAAAACTCGCCCCTTATCGCTAAAGGGCGAGTGTAATTCTCGCGGTACCACCTTAATTCACATTCAACTCGCATTGAATGCCTCAACAAGTATCTATCAATACTTTCAGCACGATAACGAGTGCCACTCCGTTACAGCCTACTAACTTTCGCATTCGGTGTACTGCTCCAAGATGTATTCATAATTGATAGTCCATGCTCCTCTCATCAACCGGCTGCTCTCTGTATGGCATTTTCAATTATTACTTTTTCTTTTCTTCGCTTTTCATCATATATTTGAAATGGTAACGCATTCATTCGTTTTTGTCAAGCACATAGTTGTCTAAACTTCCGCATTATAAACCATTTTTGATA